>CAZFQF010000094.1:0-3958 GCA_964520725.1 uncultured Muribaculaceae bacterium
TCCATTTATTTGCTTTGACATCTTTATTACTCCTTTACCTTGTTATCTAAAGCATATAATATTGTTTTTTTAAAGTCAAGATATTTTGTCGTTAATTAGAAATTATTGAAATCAGCAAACTTTACTACCGATAAGGATTTTGAATGAAAAAGGTTTATAATTATCAAGAAGTATTTAAGTAAAATCTTGTATTGGAGGAAAAATCAAAAAAAGATACTAAATAATAATTAGTATCAATAATTTAAACAATTAAGAAAATTTCCAAGTAAAATTAAATCATTAGTTTCATTATTATCGTTTTTTTTAAGTATCATTTTTATTTTATAATTCCTGCTTTTCTTTAAAAAGCTAGTTTAACTAAAATATTTAAATCTTTTTGATTAATCACCATAATATTTTATATTTTTAGTTTCATTATTTTCAACTTGTCCAGATTCTGGAGTGCTATTAAAGATATGAATCAACAATATAAAAAGAATGGTTAGAATTAATAATACAGCTAGTATTATATAAATTATTTTTTTATAATTTTTCATAAGTATCACTGACTATAATTGTATTACTTATCTCTTGTTTAGTCAATTTAATTAAGTTTATTATTATATTTATTATCTAGATTAATCAATCATATGTTACACTTTTTATAAATTAAAGATTACGCTGTTATATTTTGAGTAAAATATTCTTCCACTATTTGATTTGGACTTTTAAAATTTAATACTTTTCTGGCGATATTATTATATCTTACATTATATCTACTAATTCTTTTTTTCATATCTTCTCTTGATTTAAATTCTTGTCTCTCGTAGAAGTGGTTATCTATTCTGTGACTTCGTTCTACTTTACCATTTTGCCAAGGAGAATACGGTCTTGTTCTTTTATGGAATATTCCTAATGCAATTAATGTTTTTTCAAACATCGTTGCCTCTTTTGTTTCTTCTCTATTGTTTACAAATTCAAAACCGTTATCTGTTTGTATAGTATTTATTTTAAAACCAAATCGCCGTTCTAGCTGGACTGCAAATA
Source organism: uncultured Muribaculaceae bacterium (assembly GCA_964520725.1). Classification (GTDB taxonomy): domain Bacteria; phylum Bacillota_I; class Bacilli_A; order RF39; family UBA660; genus DUUS01. The sequence continues at coordinate 1,027 of CAZFQF010000094.1, forward strand.
AACTTGTGTTATAACAACTTTTTTCTTCTACTACTTCTAGTACACGTTTACGACTATATTCATCCAATGCTGTTATTTGATAATAACGCATCTCAGTAGTTTCAAAGTCTAAGCAATGATGTGGTATATACTTTATATCTACTTGGACTTTATCTCCTGGATATTTTCCTCTTATTTCTTTATGTTTTGTATAACTTGTTTTATATTTTCTTTTAGTGTTGACTTTTAATAACTTCCTTAATTGTTTATACATAGATCCATAACTTCTCGTGTAGCCACGTTTTTGAGCTTGAACATATACTTCAGCATTACCATCACATTTGTAATATTTACTCACTTGTTTTAATAATTTAATTTCTTCTTGTGTATGAGCATTGGGATGTAACTTAGGACGTCTTGATAATAAGCTTAGTGATTTTACTGTCCCATCATATTTATCTAGCTGCCTATATACAAATTGACGATTAGTATGATATCTTCTCGCTGCTCTTGTTACTCCATATTTTTTTGCATATTCACACATTTTTTGCCTATATCTCATTTCTTCTGTTATAATTTTCATTAGATACCTCTTTTTTATAATTTTGTTTCAACAACTCAATTATAACAGAGGTATCTTTTTTTATTTAATAATGTGTAACATATGTATTATAAACTAACAATTAATATCAGTACGAATATTTTTAAAAGTATTATTCATATATTCCCCCTACTTTCGTAAAATAATTTACTACTACACTAGTTATATATATGCGTTAATCCAGAGAATTTAAATTTATAAGTCTATATTAAAATATTCATTAAAAAAAAGCAAATATTAAATACTTATATCATATAAATAGTACTTATATTTTAATATTTACTTTAAATTAAAGATATAATTCCATCATCAGCAAATAATAATCGATTTTTTTTCTATCAGGCACTACATTTAATGTTTGATAAAATTTCAAAACATATTCTTCACCGAAGTTTCTTCTAATTGACTTTTCACATATTGCCAAATCAAACCATTTATCGCACAAACCACATTCACCAACATCTATGAATCCACTGAAGTTATTATCATTAGCAAATATATTAGGCAAACTAGTATCGCCATGTGAAAAGCATAAAGGATCATTAAATTTGTTTTCTTTTAAATATTTTAAAATATTTTCCAAAGTCCCATATTTTTCAATCGTTTCCTTTTGTAAATTTTCTGTTGATATCAAGTTATTATTTACATTATATTCGACTAATGAAAGCTTATAATCAATTGATACATCAAACGGGCAATCAATAATGTCAACATCATAAATATTTTTAAAAGCTTCCATAATTATTTTTATACTTGTGTCTGGATTATTTAAATATTCATCAGAGCAAACCATTGAACCTTTTATAGCTTCAGTAACTAAAAATTCTTCCTTGTCTGTGCAATCATAAAGAACAACTGTTGGAACTTTTAATTTTGAATTTAGCCAATTTAACTTATTATATTCGGATGTTATTATTCCCTTTTTAGCCATTTTCAAAAAATAAACTTGACCTGCTTTTTCAATTTTAATAACTTGGGAATCAGAACATCCTATTTTTATTTCTTCTAAATTTGAATCATCTATAAATTCCTTGATTCTTGATGTTAATGTATATTTAAATTTCATATTACCATCCTTATCTTTTTTTACCCACAATTGCTGGTTGACTTAGAACTAACTTTTTTGATTTTTGTTCCTTAAAATAGTCATAATTGCCTAAGTATTCTTTAAATTTTTCGTCTTCTATATTAATTACTCGTTGAGATATTTTATTGATAAAATACCTGTCATGTGATATAAAAAATAAAGTACCTTTATATTCTTGTAATGCCTCTTCTAACATTTCTTTAGTATCTATATCAATATGATTTGTTGGCTCATCCAATAATAATAAATTTGCTCGTTTTTGAATCAGTTCAAAAAGCTTTAATCTTACTTTTTCACCACCTGATAAATTCCCAACTCGTTTAAATACATTTTCACCATAAAACAAGAATTTAGCCAATGAAGATCTTAGATGTGTTTCTGTTCCTTCGTAAAATTGCCTTGCTGTATCTAACACAGATGCTTTTTCATCGTCAAATTTTATTTCCTGTGGGATATATCCAATACTAACATTACTACCGAGTTTTATTTCTCCTTGACATATATCTATTTCATTTAACATAGCTTTGACCAAAGTAGATTTTCCTGTACCATTTTTACCCATCAAACAAACCTTTTCACCGTATTTTAAATAAAGATTAGCGTTATCAAATATTACTTTATCACCTAAAATTATTCCTAAGTCTTCAACTTTTAAAACATCTTTACCAGATCTTCCTTCAATCTCAAATCCTAACGGTAATTGTTTCTTTGTTTCAGGTCTATCTAACATTTCCATTTTTTCTAATTTTCTTTCAATGCATGCTGCTCTCCTAAAAAATCTAGGATTATCGCCTCGTTCTCCCCATTCTTTCAATTTTTTAACTGCATTCTTCATTGCATCAATCTGTTTTTGTTGAGTTTTATAATCTTCAAATTCTGCTAAATCTCTTCTTTCACTTTCTTCTAGATAATAGGAATAATTACCACAGTAAATTTCTGATTTTCCTCTATCAATTAAAACTATTTTAGTAGCAACTTTATCTAAAAAATATCGATCATGAGAACTTATTAAAATTGTTCCTTTATAATTTGATAAAAATTGCTCGAACCACTCTAATGTATCAATATCTAAATGGTTTGTTGGTTCATCAAGTAATAAAACATCAGGGTTACTAATAATTAAAGATGCTAAATTTATAATAGTTTTTTCGCCACCTGATAAAGTATTAAAACTCCTATTTAGCATGTCATCTGATATCTTAAATCCATTACAAATTTTGCTTACTTTTTCATCAACTTCATATCCACCCATATTAACAAATTGC
>CAZFQF010000095.1:0-3915 GCA_964520725.1 uncultured Muribaculaceae bacterium
TAATACTGGCCGTTTAATCGAAATTAAAACGGGAGTTATATTTAAAAACAGTATTACTAGAATTGATAGAAGTGTCGTAGGAACTGCAGGAACTAAAAATGCAAAATTTTATAATAGTACCATTTACGGGACTATAACTAAAAATACTAATAAAGGTATTTATGGAATATATACCGCAGATATTTCCGGATATAAAACTTTAGAGGTAGGACTTCCAGATACTTTAGAAATAGGAACAGCAATGATTAAAACAGTTCTTTCTAAAGAAGAAGAAAAACTATATGAAATTTATATTGATAAGATTGAAAAAAAAGGAGATATTAAAAATATTCATTTTAAAATAATTAGTGAAGATTTAATTAATCAAGCTGGTGGAATTGTTCAGGGGATGAGTGGGAGCCCAATTATTCAAAATGATAAAATATATGGAGCCGTAACTCACGTTATCTTAGATAACCCTCAAACTGGATATGGGATATTTATTACAACGATGCTAGAAGAGGGAGAAAGATAATTTTTTCGAGTTATGGAAATCTTATCTGGCATTATTTAAAAATACAAATATTTTTACCTTAGATGTTCAATCATATCTTGAATATTATGGACAACAAAAGTCGATAATATGAAGAGGATTTAATTGCCTTTTTTAAAGTATGATTTGAATTTCATACTTTTTTATTACTTTACTTTTTTACTTGCAAATTTAAGTTCTTTGATTAGAATAATTTTAATTTTATTTAATATCTGTTATAATATGCAAATCAGGCGTTGGAAAATCATGATGTCAAACGACTTTAAAATAGTGAGAAATATTTTTGATAACGGAGTTAATGAAAAGATTTATCCTTGGGAGCAGGATGATGTAGTTATTATATTTTGCCCAATATCAAGCTCAGTCCCCGAACATCCACAATACCGTGAAGAAAATAAAAAACTGTTTCCTAGAATACCAGTTTAATCTATTTGAATGATTTTGATATTATTAATGGAGCTCCATCTGTATGTTGGAAAATAACTATTTCCAAATTTTCGGTTTACGCAACAAGCGGCTGGGGAAAGATTGCTCCAAACTTACCTAGTCAGAAAATAAGTATGCATAGAGTAATCGCTCAACCAGAAAAAGATTTAGTGGTCGATCATCATTTTCATCATTACGGTCTAGATAATAGAAGAGGGAATCTAGTAAATGTAACTAGAAGTGACAATTTCAAAAATAGATTATCTAAAATCAATCCTCAAGATTTAATATTTCCTGAGGTAGATACTATAATAGAAGAAAAGGGAAAAGTAGAGGCCGTTAAAGTTTTAAGATTATTTAATCATAACTTAAAATAATTTTAGAGATTATAAATCTAACCTTTAATTTTTTCTGAAATAATGATATACTAATATGGTAAAAGATTTAAAATAAGAAAGAGTGTAGTAAATAATGATAGGAATATATGATTATACAGTAGTATTAACGTATCTAAGTGTATGTTCAGCTATAGCCGGAATAGGATTTGCTTTTAATAATCATTCCTTTATAGCGGTGATTTGTTTAATGTTTTCAGGACTATTTGATATGTTTGATGGAAAAGTAGCGAGAACTAAGAAAAGAAATAAAAATGAAATAAACTATGGAATTCAAATAGATTCATTATCGGATATAATAGCTTTTGGAATTCTTCCTTTAGCTATTGGCTATTCCATAGGAATGAATAAATGGTATTTTTTACCAATTGCATTTGTTTATGGATTAGGAGCTTTAATAAGACTTGCTCATTTTAATGTAAATGAAGAAGAAATGGCCCAAACCAAAAAAGGCAGAAGCACAAGTTTTATAGGACTTCCAACAACAAGTGTTGCTTTAATAATCCCTTTTGTTTATTCTTTAAGACATTGGTTTATAGGTTATTTTCATTATATTTATGCCTTCGCTTTATTAATTATTGGCTTTTTATTTGTACTAAAAGTTAAATTTATTACTAAGCCAGATAATAGAAAAATGTTTTTATTTATTATTATAGGTTTATTAGAAATAGGGCTTATTTATTTAGGATTTAGACTATGGATAGTATCAAGATAAGAGACCGTAAAACTAAAGAAGTTATTGAAAATAAGGAAAATAAATTTACCTTATTTTTATATAATAGTTATTTAGGAAGAATTATTCTTAAAATATTATCTAGTAGATTAATTAGCAAATTAGCAGGGACTTTTTTAAGTTCTTCTTTTTCACAAAAACTTATTCCTGGTTTTATTAAAAAGAATAATATTGATATGAACGATTATGAGAAAAGAAAATATCAGTCTTTTAATGATTTTTTTACCAGAGAAATAATTAAAGACAGGCGACCAATTAATTTAAATAAAGAATATTTAATTAGCCCAGCAGATAGTAAGTTAGCGGTATATAAAATTACTAAAGACAAGATGTTTAAAATTAAAGATTCTAATTACAGTGTTTATGATTTAATTAATAATGAAAAAGCTCAAGAATATGAAGGAGGTTATGCGCTTATATTTAGATTAGAAGTTGATGATTATCATCGATATTGTTATATCGATGATGGTACTATTAAATCTAATCATCTTATTAAGGGAGTTTTACATACTGTTAGACCTATTGCTTTAAAAAAACATAATATTTATAAAAGAAATTCTCGCAGTTGGGCGGTATTAAATACTAAAAATTTTGGAGAAGTAATTCAAGTTGAAGTAGGAGCAATGTTAGTTGGGAAAATAGTTAACTATCATCAAAATTATAATTTTAAAAAAGGGGAAGAAAAAGGATATTTTAAATTTGGGGGATCAACTATCGTATTATTAGTAAAGTCTAATACAATAAATATTGATCAAGATATAATAGAAAATAGTAATAAAGGTATTGAAACTATCATTAAATTTGGTGAAAAGATTGCAAAAAAAACTAAAAAAAATGACTAAATATCATTTTTAATTTTAGCTAATTCTTGTTTAGCAATTCTTTGAATATATTTTGATTTAACGGTTATATAATATGCAAATATGGCAGTTATTAAAGCACCTAAAACATCTATTACTACATGTTGTTTAATTAATAGTGTTGATAATATAATTAGAGTATTTAAAATGGTTATAAATATTCTGAAATTTAAATTTAAATCTTTATTTCTAATACTACTAAAAATTAATAAAAAACATATTAAACAATGAACAGATGGAAAACAATTAACAGGAGTATCAGCATTATAAGTTAAATAAGTAAAAAACATAAATATATCATTAAATGGATCTGTAATAATTGGTCTTATCATTTGACTTGGAATTAATATAAAACAGAAATAGGCAATTAATAAACCTATTATTATAGAAAAAATGGTTCTTACATATTGTTTTTTATCCTTAATAAAAATATAGAGTAGACTTAATATTTGCGCTGGATACCATACATCATAAATAATTATAAATTCTTTTATAAAAGGGATCTTATAATCAAAATTGATAGCAAAGTTATAGTAATTAGTCCCAATTATTTTAATTAAAAAATAAATTAAAGCATTTAAGCCAAATATTAACAAAATAGTTTTTATATAATAATTATACTTCTTCATTTTACCACTTGTTATATTATATCAAATATTTAACTATATTGCTATTGCTATTTTGTTAAAAATTTGTTAAAATTAGTTTACTTCATGGCGGAATTGGTGAAGTGGTTAACACGCCAGATTGTGGCTCTGGTATACATGGGTTCGATTCCCATATTTCGCCCCATTTATAAGAAATTGAACTCCTAAAACTCACTAAATAAAGAGTTTTAGGAGTTTTTTTATACAAAAAAACCCAGAAAAATAGTATAATATGTAACAGAATGGTTACAAAATGATAGAAAGGAAAGAAAAATGATTACAAACAAAATCAAAGAATATAGGAAAAATAAAAGGCTAACAC
>CAZFQF010000096.1:0-3871 GCA_964520725.1 uncultured Muribaculaceae bacterium
GTCAATCTGTCTCCTTCTTCGGATTTAGTATAGTCATTTATTAGATTATCAGCACGATGTCTGGTTTTACATTCTTTACAATCAATAAGTGGATCAGAAAATGTCTTAAGGTGTCCCGATGCTTCCCAAGTTTTAGGATTCATTAAAATTGCACTATCAAGACCGACATTATTAGGATCTTCTTGAATAAACTTCTTTATCCAAGCTTTTTTCAAATTACTTTTAAGCTCTGAACCTAAGGGTCCAAAATCCCAAGTGTTAGCAAGTCCTCCATAAATTTCGCTTCCTTGGTAGATAAAACCATATTGTTTACAGTAAGCTACCAATTTTTCCATTGTTAATTCTTTCATATTAAATTACCTCTTTCTTTATTTTATCTATATTTTTATAATTTTAATCTTTTTTAAATCTTCTAAGATATTATTTTTCATAAATTTTATTAAACTTTTATAATAAGATTCATAATACTTTCATTAATATTTTGCTCCTTTTATATCATTCTTTTTAAATAAAAAGAACACCTACATATAGGGGTGAATAAAAATTCACGGTTCCACCCTACTTTTAACTAGTGTCCTTAATTAGTATATAGCTCTTTCTTTGCCAAAGAAGTCATTGCTTTAAATCTATATTTATATTATAACATTTATTTTTTATTTGTAAATAGTCTAGCTATTAAAAAAGTATAACATAACCGAAATTAAATATATTCTTTTTTATTAGGTATGACTCGCCTAACTCCTCCTAAAGGATTTTCAACATCCCCTTTAAATCTAGGAATTAGATGAACATGAACGTGCATAACTGTCTGCCTAGCTTGAGCTCCACAGTTCACACCTATATTATAACCATCTGGTCTATATAAATTATCAATTAATGTTTTAGCTTGATCTATTAAATCAAATAAAGCTATTTTTTCATCCAAAGTAATATCAAAGAATGTTAAAACTTTTGCTAACTGGATTTTGGTCGTAATAAGCAAGAGCTAAGCTATTTTCTAAAATCGGTTTTTCTTTTTTAATAATTTTATTACAAAATATACAGTTCATTGTTCCTCCTTAAATCCTAACAGGATCAATATCTATTTCAAGAGATACATTTTTATTAGTTATATAAAGATTATCAATATAACATAATTTTTCTTTGACAAAATTAAAATTCTTATATTTTATTATTATCTGAAATCGATAGATATTATTAACTTTAAACATTCCTGCTGTAGTTGGCCCTAAAATAATTGTATTATCAAGATTTTTTCGTAAATAGTTTGCCACCTTCTTACTTTCTTCTAAAGCTAAATTATAATCTTTAGAAACTATTTTTATAGAAGTTAAATAAAAGTATGGTGGATATTTTAATAGTTTTCTAATTTCCATTTCATAATTATATAAACTTAAGTAATCGTTGTTTTTTACATACTCTAAGGTTTTATTATCTGGATTATATGTTTGAATAACAACCTCTCCAGGCAAAGAACTTCTTCCTGCTCGCCCTGATACTTGAGAAAGTAAACTAAAACTATATTCACTACTTCGGAAATCCGGAATATTTAAAGACTCATCAGCATTAATAATTCCTACTAAGGTTACTTTAGGAAAATCTAATCCTTTAGAAATCATTTGAGTTCCAATAATTATATCAACGTTTCCATCTTCAATTTGTTTAATTATTTTTTCATGAGCTCCTTTTCTAGTAGTAGTATCAGCATCCATTCTAATTATTTTAGCATCAGGATATTTTTCAACGATTGTTTCTTCGAGCTTTTCTGTTCCAAGTCCATAGGAATTTAAGGCATCTTCCTTACACTCCGGACAAATACTCGAGTTAAGCACTGTATAACCACAATAATGACATCTTAAATTATTTGTTGATTTATGATATGTTAAAGTGATTTCACAGTTAGGACATTTATGTGTAAACCCACAGTTTTTACAAGTTATAATTGTATTAAAACCTCTACGATTTAAAAAAATCATTGTCTGTTCTTTGTTCTTTAATCTTTCTTTAATTTTATTATCTAATATATCACTAATTATCATATTTCTTTTTTTCGCTTCTAAGGCCATATCAATAATCATTATTTTAGGTAAAACAGAATCACCAATTCTACTTGGCATGCTTATTAATTTATAATTCCCTTTGATTGCTCTAGCAAAAGATTCTAAAAGCGGAGTTGCACTTCCTAAGACAAGCGGAGCATTGTGATACTCACTTCTTTTTTTTGCAATATCAATTGCATTATAACGGGGGTTATTCTCTTGTTTATAATTAGTACTATGTTCCTCATCAATAATAATTATGCCAATATTTTTAAGCGGTGTAAATACGGCACTTCTGGTTCCAATAACTATTTTAACTTCATCATTTAATATTTTTTTATATTCATCATGTCTTTCACCATCTGATAATCCACTATGAAATATTGCAACTATTTCTCCAAATCGTTTATAAAAACGATCAACAATCTGAGTAGTTAAACTTATTTCCGGAACTAACATAATTGCCGTCTTGCCTTTTTTTATTACTTTCTCAATTAAAGACATATAGACTTCTGTTTTCCCAGAACCTGTCACTCCATGAATTAAATAAGTATCAGTTTCATTAAGTTTAACTTGATTAATAGCTACATTTTGCTCTTCAGTTAAGTTAATCATGATATCTTCTTTCTGGTTCTTATTAATTCGATATTTAGTTTTTTTCCTTAAGAAAATAATGTCTTTTTGAATAAGGTTTTTTACTATATCAAGAGAATATTCGCCTTTTTTAATTGTTTCATTATTTAAAAGACGATTTAATAATTCTTTTTTTTTAACACTTCGTTTATCTGCTATTAATAGTTCTTTAGCTTTATCTAAATCTTTTATCTCAATAAAATATTCAAATAAATCATAATTATTATTAATATTTTTTATTTTTAAACTACTAGGGAACATTGTATTGTAAGCGGTAATTAATGGACATAAAGTTTTTTCTTTTAAATAGAGTCCTAAATTTAAAAGTTCTTCATTCAAAATCGTTTCTTCATTATTAATTGAGATAATTTCTTTTAAGTTTTCATACTCTTCTTCATTTTTTATTCCAATTACAAAACCATTAATTTTGGTTGTCCCAAAAGGAACAATAACTTTCATTCCTATCTGAATCTTACTTTGAAGATTTTCAGGGATTAAATAAGTAAAGGTGCGATCTAATGATTTAACTCCATATTCTACTAAAACTTCTGCATACATAAATTATCACCTCTTAAAGTAGATTATACCAAAATTAACTAATAAATAAAACAAGGTTTAAGATTGGTTTTTCTAATAATAAAAAAAGACTATCAAAATTGATAATCTAATCTACATTGACTCCTTTTTTTAATAGTTTTAAATTAATAAAATATCCAATAATTAAAGTTAATGTATAAACAATAATCGCTATAGTTATAATGATTTTTACCATATTCACATCAATTACTGTATTTGTGATAAATAAATTCATTAAATCTTCATTAAATAACGCTATTAAAAATAACATAAGTATCGCAACTAACTGATTTATTATATAAACGATAAACCCGATTAATACTGAAAGGCCTACTTTCATATTATTTCTGCGATGACCTAAAATGATACCGGTACATCCTGATTGCAAAGCATTTGCAAACTCTAAAAAGAAAACAAATAAGAAGGAAGATAAAATTTTAATTGTTGTACTACCATAGGCACTAGCAACTGGTAATAAGATGTTTTTTATTTTTTGTGTGAATGATTGAAGCACAAGATCACCATTATAGTGTCCATGTTGGTCATTAATCTTTTTAAAATGATCTAGGTCTAATAATAAAATAGTAATGCTTTTTTCGGTTTGAATTTTATTGGTCGTACCG
>CAZFQF010000097.1:0-3690 GCA_964520725.1 uncultured Muribaculaceae bacterium
TCTTCTAATAAATCTTTAAATGGCATATTACTTACTCCGTTTGATAATAATCCTTCCAAATTATTTCTTTTAATATTATATAACTCTATTTCATCTCCTATAAAAGGTGATGGCTCAAAAAGAATTTCCCCAGAATTTAAATTCTTAGTTGCTAATGTAGCTCCAGAAACTAAATTGCGATACATTTTTGATTCAGTTTTAGATAAATTTTTAACTTCTTCCCAACTTAAAGGTCGAACAAAGAAATAATTTTTCTTACTTAATGCAAAGACATTTTTTTCTTCTTCAGATATTTCAGTTATCCAAGTGCGATATTCATCTAATAATTCAAGATCTTCAGTATAAACATATAAATCTACCCCAGGCCCTTGATTTTCTAATTCTTTTCTTCGGTTTTTTATATTATCATTCACTAAAATAGTATTTTTGTTAGGTGAAAAATATAATTTTCCTTCTTTAATATTACTTGGTAGAACTACAATAATTTGATATTTATTCTTTGGAACACTTCCCATGTATTTTAAAATATCAAAATCAATTAATTTAATTGTTCTTTTTTCGAAAGTAGAAAATAATTGATAATAACTGCCATTTTTAACTTGTTCAAATGTTAAAACATTACTTTGACCAAGTCGATTTCTTAAACTTTCCATTGGCGTAATCTCAAAAAGTAATTCTTGATTTTTATTAGTTAAACCAAATCTAGCATAAATTAAAACATCTTCTTTAGAAAAATTACCCAAAGTTAAAATTGGTCCAAAATTCACAGTTCCATCAGAATTTTTGGATTTTATAATTAAGTTATCATCTAATAAAAGAATTTCTTTTCCAAATATACTTAACGCTTTTTCAATTGTTATAAAATATTTAATATTTTTTTCCATGTTATTATTTTTCCTCCATATTTTTTAGTACTTCAAGTGTTTCATCAAACGTAGAAACTCCTATAATTTTTATATTATAACCTTTCTTTTTACTATATTCAAGTGTTTCTTTTAAATTATCTTTTGGAACAATAAAAATATCGGCATGATCTTTTACAGCTCCAGCTAGTTTATATTTAACTCCACCTATTCCACCGACACTACCATCTAAACTTATAGTGCCAGTTCCGACGATTTTATTTCCTTTCGTAATATCTTCTTTAGTTAAAGCATCATAAATAGCTAAGCTCAACATTAACCCGCCACTAGGACCACTTTCGGATGCTTTTGAATCTACTTTAATATTAGTTTTAGAATCAATATCATGAATAGTAATCGCAGCTAAACCTATAAGTTTTAAATTTTCTTCTTCAAAAATAGTTGCTATTGTTTGAATTTCTTTACCAGCTCTTTTAATAACTAAAGATAGTTTATCACCAATATTTTTAGTTTGAATATAACTTTTTAAAGTATTTAAATCGGTATAAGAAATATTATCATATTTAATAATTTCATCACCAATTTTAATTTCTGCATCACATTTTTTATCAACATAAATTATATAATTAGTTGTCTTTTTTAAATCAAATTTAACCCCACTTTTTTGGTAAGCAATATATTTAGCGTTACTAATAGATTCTTCATAATATAAATGGTCTCTTTTTAAAGAATCTTTAATGGTTTCATCATCAGAATAAGTAATATCTTCATTCTTAACTAATTCCCAAGAAGGTAAAATTTTAGCTAAAAGATAAAACGGGAGTTTACCTTTAACCATCCCTACATAAGCCATATTAATTGATCCTTTTGATTTATAGGTGTCTTTATTAACATTATTAATCCGATTAGTTATATCGATACTTCCACCTGGCTTATAAATACTATAATCAGTTTCAATACTAAATGCTCCTAAAAATAAAATCAAAAAAATTAAAAACGATAAATTATATTTAATATATTCTTTTACTTTGTCATAAAATTTATTAGCCATCTTCATGTAATTCTTCCCTTCTTTTAAATTATACCAAATCAAAGAGGTTTTATGATAAATATTTTAAAGAAAATGTCAATTGTTTTACTAGTTATTTTAACTATTATAAAAAGACCAATTATCATCGAAGCAATCATTAATGCTATTAATATTTGGGTCACTAATATTTTCCCTTCATTATTTCCTTTTTTAATTATTAGTGATTTAATTATTAGTACTGACTTAATAAATTTTATTACTAATTTTATTGGTCCAATATTTAGTAAGTTATTTAATTTAAGCAAATACTGCGCTTATGTTTTTATTATGAGTTTAATTAGTGGCTGCCCTAGTAATGCTAAATACATTAGAGATTTACTAGATAATAAATTAATTAATAAGGAAGAAGCTATAAAAATTCTTTCGATGTCTTTACTTTATAATCCTTTTTTAATTCTAACTATTACCAGTTATTTAGATAAAAAAGATTCTATTTTTATTTTAGTGGTTAATATAATAATAAATTTAATAATAGGATTAATAAATAGAAAGGTTCAATCGAGCTATAACAATAATTATGAACTTAAACCTAAATCTTTTAATGTCGTTGAATCTATTTCTAAATCGATTGATACTCTTTTATTAGTTTTAGGATCTTTAGTATTATTTATTGCTCTTTCTTCACTAATTAACTATGAACACCCTTTATTAATAGGAATCTTTGAAATTACCAATGGAATTAAAGAAATAAACATCATTACTAGTTATAATCATCAATTAATTTTTACGGGAATTTTATTATCTTTTGGTGGCTTAAGTATTCAAACACAAATAAAAAGTATTCTAAAAAATTATAATTTAGAATACAGCTTATTTTATAAATCAAGAATTTTTCATTTAATCCTATTTTTGATTTTTATTTATTTAAAAAATATATTCATTTGAAGTTAAACCAGAAAAATCATTTCCATTATAAATATAACTTAAATGAATCCCATAATCATCGCCATCTTCTGAATATACTGGTAAATTAATTATTACCGGGCATACTCCACCTGTACATTTATAAGAAACTGTTCCACCACTAGGCGTTTGATTAGTCTTTCTAACAGTGCTTTTAGTTCCGCGGCGATAACCAACTACATTAACCGGATCGGTTTCTTCTGGAATTTTATATGTATAATATAATAAATAACCAACATCTGAACTAGCAGAAAATGTAAATTTCAAACATTTATATCCTCCGGCAACAACTGACTTATGAATAATATAATTATTTTTTAAATCATTAATTGGTTCACAATCTGTAATAGCATTTAATCTTAGTTCAATAAAATCTGTTTCAATTTCTTTAGTGATTAAAGCTTGATTAATTAAAAGATCAGAAACTACTTTACTACTATTATTTTCATTTCGGATAGTTATAAATATACTTAACAAAAAAACTATAATAATAGATATTAGAGTAATACTAATAATAATCTCAATAAGTGTCATTCCTTTTTTATTTAATTTCATATTATTGACTCCTTAACTTAATATTTTAGCTCTTTTAGTTTCAACAGTTTCAATTTGCACCCTCTGTGTTAAGAAAAGAACAAACATAATATTAATGTAAAATGACCCTCCATAACTTAAAAATGGTACAGGTACACCAGTTAATGGAATTAAAGCTAGAATTCCTAATAAATTAACAAGTAAATGCAAAATAATAAAGGCAAATGTTCCATAAGCCATAATTGAGCCACTTAAAGTTGGAGAATTTTTAGCTATTTTTAAAACTCGATACATCATAAA
>CAZFQF010000098.1:0-1921 GCA_964520725.1 uncultured Muribaculaceae bacterium
TATAGGAGTTTCTTCATAATTGAACGTTACTAGATCAGTATTTAAACTAGTAAGCTGAACATCGTTTAATATAGTAGCATTGTCTTCTACATACTCGTTCATAAAAGTAACCTCCTATTTTATTCTCTTATAATTATACTTCAATTCTATCCTTTAAGCAAGATTATCTTGATTATTATTTTTATTTAATATATAATAAATTTAAGTTTTCAGTGAAACTGAGGAGTATTATAAATCCTTGTTTATAGAGAGTTAACAATTGGTGAAAGTTAATAACAAGTTTGTAAGAAGGTTGCAGGGGAGAAAAAACGTTAATATGCGTTAAATATTAAGAGAATAACTAATAGTTATAAAAGTAAGGTGGTACCGCGAAATTTTCGCCCTTACGTTTATAACTATTTTTTTTAAAGGAGTTGGTTGTGATGTTTAGGGAGTTTGAAGAATATGTATCTAATTTTGATTTAAATGATCGAGGAATTAATCGAAAACTTTATCACTCCAAAAGAGTATCAATTATAACAACTAAAATTGCATCGGAATTAAACTGGAAATTTCATGATGTTTTCTTAGCGAAACAGATCGGACTTTTACATGATATTGGCAGGTTTGAAGAATGGGTCCAATTTAAAAAATATGGTCAAAATAAATTTGATCATGGAGATTACGGAGTCAAAATTCTTAAAAAAAATAATTTTATTGATAAATTTAATATTAATGAATATGACAAAGAAAATTTATATTTAGCAATTAAATATCATAATAAATATAAAGTTCCAGCCAAATATAATAATAAATTTGTTAAATTAATTAGAGATGCAGATAAACTAGATATTCTATACTTGCATACAATAGATGATAATTTATATACTTATAATAATAATTTTAGTAATACGATTTCTTTGACAGTTAAAAGAGCATTTCTTAATGAAAAATCAGTTTTAGTTCCTGATGTTAAGTCTTATGGTGATTTTATTGTCATGACATTAGCATTTATTTTTGATCTTAACTATGATTATTCATTAAGATATTTAAAAGAAAATCGTTATTTAGAAAAAATATATGAAAAGTTAGAAAATAAAGAAATTTATGAAGGTTATTTTAATAAAATATTTACTTATATAGAAAAGAGGAGCAAAAATGTTAGATAAAAAATATAATGGTGCTGAAAAAGAAGAAAAATGGCGTCAATACTGGGAAGAAAAAGGAATTTATAAATTTAAAGAAAATGAAAAAGAAGTATTTTCCATAGATACTCCACCACCAACAGTAAATGGTAAAATTCATATTGGGCATATTTTTTCATATTCACAAACTGAAATGGTAGCAAGATATAAAAGATTAAGAGGATATAATATTTTTTATCCTTTTGGATTTGATGATAATGGACTTCCTAGTGAAAGATTAGTTGAAAAAGAACAAGGAAAAAAAGCTCATGAAATTGGTCGGGAAGAGTTTACTAAACTTTGTTATCAAACAACTGATAAATACGAAACTGAATTTAAAGATCTATTTAGTAAAATGGGAGTTAGTACTGATTGGAATATTGCTTATAAAACTATTAGTCCTTCAACAATTAAAATTAGTCAAACTTCATTTTTAGATTTAGTTGAAAAAAAGAAAGCTTATCAATCTTTGAGTCCAGCGTTATGGTGTAATGAGTGTTTAACTTCCATAGCACAAGCTGAATTAGAAACAAAAACAATTGGGACAACTTTCAATTATCTAAAATTTACTACTCTAGAAGATAACGAAGAATTTGAAATTGCGACTACTAGACCCGAGTTATTACCAGCCATTGTTTGTGTATTTGTTAATCCAAATGATGCGAAACATAAGCATTTAATTGGTAAAACAGCTAAAATTCCTGTAGTAGATATCACAGTTCCGATTATGGCTGATGAAAAAGTTGCAGTTGATAAAG
>CAZFQF010000098.1:1931-3637 GCA_964520725.1 uncultured Muribaculaceae bacterium
ACTTTTGGAGATCAAACTGATATTGAATGGTGGAATAAATACAAACTTCCACTTAAACATATCTTTACCGAAAATGGTTACATTATTGATACTGTTCCAAATTATGGGGGACTAAAAATTAAAGCGGCTCGTAAAAAAATCATAGAAGATTTAGAAGTAGCTGGAGCTTTAATTAAAGTCGAGAATTTAGAACATGAAGTTCAAACTCATGAAAGATGTGGAACCGAAGTTGAATATAGTGTAATGAAACAATGGTTTATTGATATTATGAACCACAAAGAAGATTTCTTAAAAATTGGTGAGGATATAACTTGGTATCCAGCTCATATGCATAATAGATATTCAGAGTGGGTTAATAACATAGCTTGGGATTGGTGTATCTCCAGACAAAGATATTTTGGTGTCCCATTTCCAGTTTGGTACTGTGAAAAATGTCAAGAACCTGTCTTTGCAAGAATAGAAGATTTACCAGTTAATCCGTTAGTAGATAAACCTCATCTTGATAGCTGTCCAAAATGTAATCATGATGTATTTATTCCTGAGGCAGACGTTATGGATACTTGGGCAACTTCTTCAACAACCCCATTAATAAATATGCATTATAAAGAAGAAAATAATTTAGAACATCTTTTAAAACCAATGAGTATAAGAACTAATGCCAGTGATATAATTAGAACTTGGGATTTTTATACGATTGTTAAAAGTTACTTCCATTTTGGACATAAACCTTGGAATAACGTAATGATTTCAGGATTTGCTATGGCCGATAAAGGTGAAAAATTAAGTAAGAGTAAAAGTAATAGTAAGAGTGAGCCTCTAGAAGTAATTAAAGAATATACTGCGGATGTCGTTAGATACTGGGCTGGTTCAGGAAGACTTGGAACTGATATTTCCTTTAGTGAAGAGACCTTACTGCGTGGAAAAAAATTAATTAATAAAATATTTAATGCATCTAAACTAATTGAAATGCATCTAACTGATTATATAGATAAAGATTTTGAGAAACTAGAATATTTTGATAAATGGATTTTAGGTAGATATCAAGAAATGGAAGATGCTTTTCTTAAATATTTAGACGAATACGAAGTTGGTCTGGCTTTAAATATCTTAGAAAAATTCTTTTGGAATTTTTGTGATAACTATCTAGAAATAGTTAAACATCGTTTATATCGCCCTGAAGAGTTTGGTGATGAAGCCAGATATAGTGGGCAAAAAACCGTTTATGTAATTTTATATAAGCTATTACAAAATTTTAGTATTTATTTTCCTTTCTTAACTGAGGAAATATTCCAAGAAATATATCATAGTAATGAATCAATTCATACTACAGAAATAATTCCTAGTAACTATAATTTTAAAGAGGAAATTAAATACGGAGATGAATTATTAGAAATTATTAGTCAATCAAGAGGAACAAAAACTAATAATAATGTTTCTTTAAAAACTCCAATTAAAAATTTAGAAGTGGGGTTAAGTTCAGAATTAGAAGAATCATTAAAAATGGCCTTACCCGACTTTAAAGCAACTTTATTTATTGAAAATTTAGATATTAAAAATATTCAAAATGGATATGAAGTTTATAATATTGAATTAGATTTATCAGAAAATTAAGTTATAAAAAATAAGAATACTAAATATTAAAAGTAGTATTCTTTTTTCTTTATCTAATTATAATACCTTTATTAAAGATTTCCCCTTTCGGGGTA
>CAZFQF010000099.1:0-3460 GCA_964520725.1 uncultured Muribaculaceae bacterium
TAGTAATATTATAATTAATGATGTCAAAAACGAGGCAATTAAAGGTATTACTTTAGATAGAGGTATTTAATGTTACTAGAGTATGAACAAGAATTATATAATAAAGGAATAACTTTAATTGCGGGAATTGATGAGGTAGGTCGTGGCCCATTATGTGGACCCGTCGTTGCTTGTGCATGTATAATGCCAGTAAATTATAAATTAGAAGGATTAAATGATTCAAAAAAATTATCTGAAAAAAAACGTGATTTGTATTTTGAGAGAATTATGAATGATGCTCTTGCTGTGGGAGTAGGAGTAATTAGTAACGAAATTATTGATAAAGTAAATATTTTAGAAGCATCAAAATTAGCAATGTATGAGGCAATTAATAATTTAAATATTAAACCTGAGCATATTTTAATTGATGCAGTTAAATTAAAACTTGATATTCTAAGTACTAGTATCATTAAAGGAGATGCTAAAAGTTTAAGTATTGCTGCAGCTTCAGTAATTGCTAAAGTTACAAGAGATAAAATAATGTATGAACTTGATGAAAAGTTTCCTGAATACGAATTTGCTAAACATAAAGGGTACGGAACTAAAGCCCATTTAGAAAATATTGTAAAATTTGGTTTGTTAGATAATTATCGATTTACTTTTAAACCAATTAGTGATTTAATAAAAAAAGGTGATAGAAATGAAAGACAAATTAGGCAAACGAATCTTTAAAAATTCATTTCTCTTTTTCTTATATCTTTTTCTTATAGAATTAATAGTAAGATATAATGTAGGGAGCTCTTTTTGGAATTGGGAGAGTTTTAGAATTGCTTTAAGTTCATTAATTATAGCGATTTTAATAGGAGTAATAATTAGTTTAAATAAAAAAATAATCAGAAATATCCTTGCAACAATTATTAGTTCTGGAATTATGATTTATGCTTGGATTGAGATTAATTTATTCTTTTATCTTGGCTTTTTTATGGGAACAGGTAATGCTGAACAAGGAACTAAAGTATTTGATTATATTAAAGATTATATTAAAGCCTCTAAATTTTCAACTTATTTAGTAATAATTCCTTTTATAATATTAATGGTTTATTATTGGTATTTAGAAAGAAAAATAAAAGTTCATCAATTAAATAAAACTATTTATTTTAAATTTGAAATTGAAAGACCTCTTAATAAACTTGTAACATCTTTAACCATAGTTTTAATTACAGTATTATTATCAATTAGTTATTATATAAGTTTGGAAATAAAATTTATGCAAAATCCACTTCAATCAATTAAAAACAAATCTTTGTTTGTCTATCCAGACAATTCTAACTTATCTGTTAGTCAATTTGGATTTTTAGTTTATGGAGCAACTGATATAATAAGTCAAGTATTTAATATTGATGTTGCCGATAATTTCGAATATTTATATAAAAATCCGATTTTAAATAAAGAAGTAACAGATTATACCAAAACCATTGATGATTATTCATGGAACGAGTTAATTAGTCGCGAAACCAAGGAAACTTATAACAAACTTAATAACTATTTTATTAATCGGGAAATTACTCCTAAAAATGAATATACTGGTCTTTTTGCAGATAAAAATTTAATTGTTATTTTAATGGAGTCGGTTAACGAAATAGCAATTGATCAAACATTATTTCCAAATATCTATAAATTGTATAGTGAAGGGATGAGCTTTAGAAATAACTATACTCCGAGAAACAGTTGTAGTACAGGAAATAATGAAATGACAGTTATGACTAGTCTTTATACAATTAACAATACTTGTACTGCTAATACTTATAAAAATAATACTTATTTTGAGGCTATATTTAATCAGTTTAATAATCTTGATTATGCAACAAGTAGTTATCATAATTATGCAGAATTTTATTATGCTCGAAGAACCATTCATCCAAATATGGGAAGTGGAAAATATTACAACGTTTCAGACTTAGGAATTAAATGGTCAAGTGTTTATCAAGAGTGGCCAAGTGATGTTGATTTAATTGAAAAAGCAGTTCCGAATTTCATTAATGAAGAAAAATTTATGGTATTTTTAACAACAGTTACAACTCACCAACCTTACTCAGTATATAGTACTAATGGAGACAAACATTTATCAGAACTTGCTGATTATGATTATAGTAAATCTTTAAAAAGATACTTATCTAAAATGAAAGAGCTTGATGCAGCGTTAGGATTACTGTTACAAAAATTAGAAGAATCAGGAAAGCTTGATGATACTGTAATAGCATTATTTGGTGATCATTATCCATATGGATTAACTACTAGTCAGATTAATGAATTCTTAGATTATGATGTGACAATCAATAAAGAAGTTGACAGAACCCCACTTATAATCTATAATTCTGCCCAAGAACCAAAACAGGTTTATAAATATACCGCTATTATTGATTTATTACCAACATTATTAAACTTATTTAATGTTAATTATGATCCGAGATTATATTTTGGTCACGATATATTTAGTGAGTATGATGATCGAACTATTTTTGCTGATGGTTCATGGCAAGATGAAGTAGGGTATTACAGTGCAACAAGCGGTAGATTTAAACCAGCAAATGAAGAAGAAAAAACCTATACTTCTGAAGAGCTGTTAAATATTAATAGCGAAATAAATGCAATGCAAAAAATGAGCGCTTTAGCAATTAAAAATAATTATTTCAGTTATTTAAAGAAAGGTACTGATAAATATCCTAAAGAAATAAACGAAGTTATTGATAATAGTAGTGGTAATTTCTTAGGTGAATAGGAGGAATTTATGCAAAAATTAGTTATTGTTGAGTCCCCAAGTAAGACTAAAACTATCGGTAAATATTTAGGGAAGGATTACAAAGTAGTATCCAGTAAAGGACATATTAGAGATTTAGCAACTAGTGGGCAGTTCGGATTTGGGATTGATATTGAAAATGATTTTAAACCAAACTACACTGCCGCTAAAGGTAAAACCTCAGTTATTAAAGAACTAAAAAGAGATGTCTTAAACTCAGATTTTGTTTATTTAGCAACTGACCCAGATCGTGAAGGTGAGGCAATCAGCTGGCACTTATTTGATGCCTTAGATGTTAAAGAAGATAATTACGAAAGAGTAATATTTAATGAAATAACTAAAGATGCAGTATTAAAAGCTTTTTCAAATCCAAATAAAATTGATCAAAATTTAGTTAAAAGTCAAGAAACTAGAAGATTTTTAGATCGAATTATTGGATTTAGATTATCTAAATTAATGCAATCTAAAACTGGGGGAAAATCTGCTGGTCGAGTTCAAAGTGTTGCTTTAAAATTAATTGTTGATCGTGAACGAGAAATTGAGAAGTTTATTCCGGAAGAATACTGGAATATCACCGCAAAATTTACTGACTTTGATAGTGAGCTAGAAAAATATCATGGCAAAAAAGTCGAAATTCACGGCGAGGCGGAAGCTAATGAAATTTTAAGTAAATTATCTAAGTCG
>CAZFQF010000100.1:0-1837 GCA_964520725.1 uncultured Muribaculaceae bacterium
CACCGGAAACGATGTCTGTACCCGACGAGCAGTCAATCCAGTCGTATGATGTTCCCAAACCGCCTGTTGCCACTGTATAGTTCCACGAAGCAGCCCCGAAGGAAGGGATCAGTGTCAACCAGTAAAACAAGACAACAAATTTTTTATTACCAGAAAAACCTGTAAAATTACTACCATTTAATACTTCTTGAGCTTTTGTAAATGCTATTCCATATTTTGTATTCGATTCACTCGCAGTTAAACTATTTAAATAATTTATTAAGGTCGTTGTATTTTGCCCACAACCTATTAGACTTGCTGATGCTCCAAACTTGACAACACAAATTTTACTTGAAGTATAATCTTGCTTTTCAATAAACAACTTAGCAGCTTTTTTTAACTTATCTATTCGATTGTAGTTTCCCATACTTCCTGAATTATCTAAGACTAATACAACATTTACTCCTTTGGTACTAATAGCACTAAAAGAAAGTTCTTTTTCAATACTTTTTTCAATTGATGTAGTTGAAGAAATAATCTGATTAGAGGAATCATGATTACTAATAGTATATGTAGTTTGATAACTTATTTTATCACCTGCGTTGCCTATTACCTTTAATTTAAATTCATACGTAGCGGTGTTTCCCGCATTTACATTTACGTCTAAGCCAGAAAAACTAAAAAATTTTTGAGCATTTGCATAAGCAGAATCTGTTGTTACATATTCTAAATATTTATTATTCTTGTGATCAATAGCCTCTTTTATCAGCAAATCTTTAACGTTAATAGTTCGAGAATATGAACTAGTATTTTTAATAATTAATTTATAAGTAATAACTTCTCCATATGTTAGATAATTTTTATCAGCATTATTAGCTGTAAAATTAATTTCTAATTTTGTGGTTTCAAGTAATTCAGAATAAATCGTTATTTTTCGTTTAAAAGTCTTTTCAATTCCCGTCTCTAAAGTTTTATAAGTATAAATAATTTCGTATGTTCCTGGAGTATTAAGTTTAACATTATCACAATTGATTTTTATAATATTTTTTAAATCTACAGCAATTTTACTTCCATCTGGTTTAATAAAATTTACTCCATCTAAATTGGTACAAACAAAGGCTGATTCATCACTAAGAATTAAATTCTGAGCCACTAAATATGACTCGTCTTTAATATCTGGATTAAGTTCAAATATATATATCCCATTAGCATCTAATGATACTTTTACTTTAGTGTTTTCAGTAATCTTTTTATCTTTAATCGAACTGTTATTTAAAATTTCTCTATCTAAAAATCCAGTTGCAATTAAATCTTTAACTTCTATTAAAACATACCCTTTAGAAGTAGCTAATTCATTTTTAATATTAGAATCATTTTCCACATAAATATCTGCTGCACTTGTTACTTTATTAACAATGTTATTATATTCATCTTCATTACTTTTTTTAAAAGTTCTGTTAAGACTTATTACAATTACTGTCCCTACTACGGCTAAAATTGCTAAGACACTTATTATTTCAATTATCGTAAACCCTTTATTATTATTTTTCATATTATCACTCTATTTTAAGTATAGCACTATTTTCTTCGATTTTCACTTACTAATTCAAAATCTTCAGTAATTTGTTTTATTCTTTCAATTATTCTTCGAGCTTTAACATAATCTTCACTCGATTTACTACTAACAAAATGTTCTTCTAATTCTTTAATTGTTAAATTAGAAGTAAGAAATGTTGGTGATTTTGTATCCATTCGATATTGCAGAATTGTTCCTAAGATTTCATCCCGATTCCAAGCAGTAACTGTTTCAGCTCCAATATCATCTAATAGCAAAATTTCTGCTGTTTTTATCTCATTT
>CAZFQF010000100.1:1847-3442 GCA_964520725.1 uncultured Muribaculaceae bacterium
AAACTCATTATTTTCAAAAGATTCTTTTAGACTTCTTAAAAGCTCTGGATAATAAACAATAATAACACTAATATTTTCTTTAGACAATTCATTTAAAAGTGCACTTACCAGATAAGTTTTACCTGAGCCAAATGAACCGTGTAAATATAAACCTTTTTGATGCTTATCTTTTTTATAAGTATCATAAAAATTTTTAAGCCATTTAATAATTTTAACTCGCTTACCATCATTAACATCAATATCCGCCATTTTAGCTTTCTTTATTTCCATTGGCATTTGAAAGAAACAAGATTTAATATTAGCAGTTTCATTTAATTCTTTTTTCTTATATTTACAAGCTTTATAATCAAATAAAAGCTTGTCATCTACTAACGAAGGATAAGATACAAAACCAGTAACTTTATTTTTACATTCGTGTAAGCTTTTACATTTTGAACAATTACTTAATTCTTTAACGGTCTCTTCTAATTTGGAAGTATAATTTAAAGCAATATCCTCTTTAACTTTTAAAGTATTAATTAATTTTTTAAATTCTAAATCTTTTAAAGCAATTACATAGTCTTTTTTTAAAGCATATTTTAAATCGTATTTGTTATATTTATTTGTTACTTGATCTACAGTTTGCATTTTCTTCACCTACTTAAATTCACTTAATAATTTTTCCATTTCTTCTTTTTCAGTATCCGTAATTTCATCCGAATTATTATTAGTATTAAACCAAACCGGTAAAGTTTTCTTATTTACTGAGGTAAATACTTTTTTATTATTCTTCTTATGTTCTTTTTCCGCTGCTCCCATGGCTTCGGCGGCTGTTTTAAATCCTTGTCTTACCCACTGACCAGCAATTGTTTCAACATAAGCTTTATTTAATTTATTATTGTTTACCCTAAGGACATAATCAACTAAAACGTTGATAACTCCTGGTGTTAATTTTAATTCAATTGCTAAGTATTCTAAAAGTTTTAAATCGCGAGCTGTTGGATTGATATTTTTATATTTATGTCTTAAAAAATCATACGGAGTAGTATTTTCAAATATATAAAGCATCTTTCCTCGATTAGATAAATCCCCTTCCGGACTTTTTAAATATTCTGGTTGAGTTCGATAAATTAAAGTTGGAAGAGCTCCATTATTATTATACTCATAATACTTTCTAATTTCTTTTAATAATAAATCTTTATTTATCAGACCATTTTCATCAATCGTTAATCTAATTAATTCGCTCATTTTTAAAGTATCAAGATTATAAACAAAAGCTAAATTATTAATTAAATCTTTAATTCGCTTATTTAAAGCTTTCTCACTAATGATTTTATTAGGAATACTCTCTAGTAATAAATCGAAATCGATTAAAGAAGAAATAACTATTCTACTTTGTTCTTTTCTTCTGATATCTTCATTATTTAAATTTACTCCCACAACACTTTTAAATGTTTGATCCATGGCATTACTTATTTCCTCATAAGCACTATAATTAAAACTCGGTTTTTTATAATATTTTATTAATGATTCATATTCGCTACTGCCAATATTGTTATATAAAACAATATTTAAAATTGGATGATTAAAAAATTCATAAGCCGAAAGCGGTGAAT
>CAZFQF010000101.1:0-3433 GCA_964520725.1 uncultured Muribaculaceae bacterium
TCATTTTTTCAATCAAAGAAACTGATATTTCACGGTTTTCTTCTAAATAATATCTTAAGGAATCATAAACAATATTTTCAACGACTGGACGCGCAATCGGAGTTCCAAGTTTACTTTTAGTTTGTCCTTCAAACTGTAAAATGTTTTCTGGAATTTTAATATTTAAAACTGCAGTTAAACCTTCTCGAACATCTCCGCCTTCAAAACTGCCTTCCTTAGCTTTAATTAAACTCTTTTCCTTAGCATAATCATTAAAAGCTCTAGTTACTGCCATTTTAAACCCTATTTCATGCGAACCACCATCAATAGTCTTAACATTATTAACAAATGATAAAATGTTTTCATTATAAGATTCGTTATATTGTAAAGCAATATCAACATCAATATTATTTTTACTTCCTTTAATTGAAACTACTTTATGTAATTCTTTTTTATCTTCATTAATATATTCAACAAAAGAAATAATCCCATTTTCATAATTATATACTATTTTCTTTTCATCAGTAATATCTTCAACTTCAACTGTTAGATTATTTAATAAAAAAGCACTTTCTTGCATTCTTTCACAAAGCGTAGTAAAACTAAAATCAATATTTTTAAAAACTTCTCGATTTGGTAAGAAAGTAACTATTGTCCCAGTTTTATTAGTTGTTCCAATTTTTTTTAGCGGAACATCAACTCTACCGCCATCTTTAAATTTAATTTGACTAATTTCTCCATCACGAAAAATTGTTACTTCCATAAATTCACTCAAAGCATTTACAACCGATGCCCCTACACCATGTAATCCTCCAGATACTTTATATCCTTCACTTTCGAATTTTCCACCCGCATGCAAGATTGTATATATTACTTCAGGAGTTGATTTCCCACTAGCATGTTTTCCAGTTGGGACTCCTCTTCCATTATCAGCAACAGTTAAACTACCGTCCTTATTAATTCTTAAACTTACTTTGTTTCCAAATCCATTTATTATCTCATCAATACTATTATCTACTATTTCCCAAGCTAAATGATGTAACCCTCTTTTGTCAGTACTGCCTATATACATACCTGGTCTTTTTTTTACTGCCTCTAGGCCTTCTAAGATTGTAATCGAACTCTCATCATATTTTGTCATGTTTTCACCTTCTTAAGTATACCAGAGAGATAAAAAAAAGACAAATTTTTTGTCGTAATTTGTCTTTTATCTTCCTAAAATTATCGATTCTTCATTTTTTAAATTTGGAACTTCAGGATTATTATCTAAGCCTACATGCTTCAAAATATCATCTAATGTATCTTCTTTACTGCTTTTTAAACTTGATAACTGAGCAAGTTTAGATTTAATATCCTCCGCAGTTAAGACAATTGGACCGTTATTTTGAACTGGTTTAGTTTCTGGAACCGCATCTACTTTTTCAGTTTCGGGCTTTTCAACAACTAAATCTGATAAAGAAACATCTTCAATTTTTTTTTCACTTGATTCAGGAATCTGAGATACTTCTAGTTCTTTTTCTATTTCTTCAGGTTTTTCAAGAACTAAGTCTGGTGATGACTCTTCATTTGTTTTTTTAAATTCTGGTTCAGGTAAACCCTCAGTAACTTGTGCAATCTCAGGAGTTGGTTCAATAATACTATCTAATAAACTGGCTCTTGCTAAATCTTCTTCGCCCGCAAACAAATTAACTTCAGGTTCACTTTTTTCATCAGCAAATAGTTGAGGATTAATACTCAAATCTTCAGCAGGTAACTCCATTGCTGTTTCAACAACTAATGGTTTTTCAGTTTCCTCTTCTAAACTTGATTCTTTCAAATTAATTTCTGATAAAGACGGCTGAGATGGCAATTCAAATTCTTCTTTTATTTCAGGTTTAACTACCTCTTCATGTGTAGGAGTGATATCTTCTAGTGCCTCTTCGATTTTATTTGGAACTGATTCTAATTGAGGCTTGATATCTAAATAAACTGAGCTGTAATCATTTTCTTCTGCTACTGGGGGAACTGTTTTTACTTCCTCAATATCATTTTCCTCAGGAGCCAAAACTGGCTCAGAAATTATATTCAGCTCTTCCTTAAGAACCTGTTCATCTGTTTCTTTAGGTGGAAGAACAACTGTTTCTTGAACTTCTTCTTTAATTTTAGTTTCATCTGCTAATTCTTCAGCAGGTTTATCTGCTATTACTTCTTCTTTAATCTTTTTTGGTTTAACGCTAGTTAAAATTATAATTAATATTAAAATTAAAGCTAATCCTGATATTATAATATAAATAAATAATGATGTATTATTTCCACTATCATAAATTTTTTCTAATAACATAGCTAATTTATTCAATGCTATCACCCTTTTTACTATTCTATATTATACATTTTAACATCTAGATTAATATTTTGCAACTTAAAGTAACTTTAATATAGTAAAATTTTTAATAAAAAAAGTAATCTTAAAATTACTTTTATTCTTTAAAATAATTTAATAACATCCATGATTGTAATGTATACCATTAATAACATTAATAAAATAAATCCAATAGTATGTAAAGTGGCTTCTATATTAGTATCTACTTTTTTATGAGTTATTGCCTCAATTATTACAAAGATAATTCTTCCTCCATCAAAGGCAGGAAATGGGATAGCATTAATATATCCTAAATTTACGCTTAAATAAGCTGTTAAATACATTAAACTTTGCATTCCATATTTAGCTGACTCTCCAACTATTGAATACATTCCAACTGGACCGGATAAACTTGAAATACCAAGTTTTCCCGAAAATAATGATCCTATAATCATTGTCATAGTTGTTATTATCGACCAAAATTTAATAAAAGCGTATTTTATTGATTTAAATATTCCTTTATGAATCGTATCTCCAACACCTATTCCAAATACTTTTACTTCTTTTCCATCTTTATTTTTTTCTATTTTAGGAGTAATTTCATAGGTTTTTATTGTTCCATTTTCTTTTTTTACTTTAAAAGTATAAGAATCTTTTTTTTGTTTTAAATTTAAAACAATTGTTAATTTATCCCAAGTATTAACTTTATAACCATTAACCTCAAGAATCTTATCTCCTACCTCTATTCCTGCCTCAGAAACTGGAAGTCCTTCAGGAACTGTTCCAACTATTGATGACTGCTCATTATGTCCCCAGATTAAACTTTGAACAAATAATAAAAGAATAGCTAAAATAAAGTTAAATGCCACTCCTGATATTAAAATTAAAAACCTTTGCCATTTAGACTTATTACACATAAACTCATTTTTTTTGATTTTTCGATCATTTTCTTCTTCAACTTCACCGGCCATGGCACAAAAACCACCAATTGGTAATAATCTTAAAGCATAAAGTGTAGGATCCTTTTTATTTTTTCTTTTGAATGAAAACAATTTAGGCCCCATTCCTAATGCAAACTCATGAACATAAACTCCTGATAATTTAGCAAAAATAAAG
>CAZFQF010000102.1:0-3407 GCA_964520725.1 uncultured Muribaculaceae bacterium
ATTTATAACGATTTATATTTTATTAATAAAGTAGAAGATTTAAATGGAAATATTCTTTATGAACATAAAAATAAACCAGAACAAGTACTAGATCAAGATTATGTTTTTATATTAAATGAAATGTTAACTGGAACTTATGACTCAAGATTCATTGATTATTTATCTCCTACAGTTTTATATTTAAATTCTAAAATATCTAGAAAATATGCATTAAAAAGCGGAACAACAGATAATGACTATTGGATTGTTGGATATAACCCTGATATTTTAATGCTTGTTTGGAGTGGAAATGATGAAAATAAAAATGTAAGTTCAGCTTATTCAAAGAAAATTAAAAATATTTGGTGTGATACAGTTGAATTTAATCTTAAAGATATAGAACCTAATTGGTATGAAATGACAGATAATGTAGTTGCTTACCCTTTGAATTCTATAACTGGAGAGTATGATACTAATTCTAAAAATAGTACTTTATTTTATTTTAAAAAAGGCTCAGAACCTATAAATTCAAGTGAAGAAAAAAAACAAGTGCAAAATTAGTCGACTTGTTTTTCTATTTTTATAATTATTTGATATAAATCTTCAAAATCAAATTCTTCAGTTGTTATTTTATATCCTGCCGCCTTTATTTCTTCTTCTAAATTATGGTAAGAGCTTACAACAGTTGGTAAATTATTTTCTTTGATTGTATTGTTATTTTCTAGCGTTTTTTCAATTATAATCGGTGCCGTTGGATTAAATTCAGGAATTTCCAATGTATTTTTTTCTTCTTCTTTTTCTAGGGTTTCCTCAGATGTATTATCAAAAATATTATCTCCTACAGACAAATTAACTTTTTCATCTTCTAATGACATGTATTCTGGTTGATCAAAAATATTAAATAATTTTTTTGAATCTTTCGAAATAATATCTTCGGCATTTGTCTTTATTTCTTCAATATTTGGTTCAAATGGTAAAGATAAATCTAATGTTTCAAATTCTTTGTCTTCAAATGATAAATTTTCCTTAAGATTTTCATTCGAACCTAATAAGTCTTCGTTTATTTGATTTGATTCTTTTTCTATTTCTAAATCTGGTTTAGCAATATTTTCAACTTCTAATTGATTTAAAGGTTCATTCATTAAAACATCAGACGCAATATTAAGTTTTTCCTTAATAGCACTATCTAATTGCTTTACTGTCATTCTTTCTTTGATAACTCTATTTAACATAGCTTTTTGTTCTTCACCATTTGTTAATTGGAGTAAACTTCTTGCATGTCTTTCACTTATTCTTTCGTTTAATAAAGATTCTTGAACATCATCAGTTAAATTAAGCAGCCTTAGTTTATTAGCAATAGTTGACTGAGTAATTCCCATTCTTTTTGCCAATTGATCTTGAGTAAGATATCCTTTTTCTAAGATTTTTTTATATGATTTAGCTTCTTCAATTGAAGTTAAATTTCTTCTTTGAACATTTTCTACTAAAGCTACTTCAGCACTTTGATTATCATCCAAATTTGAAATAATTGCCGGAACTTCTGTAAGTCCTGCGATTGTTGCAGCTTTATATCTTCTTTCACCCGCAATTATTTCGTATTTATCTCCCAATCTTCTTAATACTAAAGGTTGAATTATTCCATGTTCTTTAATAGATGCTGAAAGTTCATTTAAACTCTGATCATCAAAAGTTAATCGTGGTTGAAAACGATTTGGTATAATAAGTTCAATACTTACCATTTGAATTTTAGGATCTGTATTCATAGACTTCTAGCCCCTTTTTTCTATTCTACTTATAATAATACTTTATTTCTGATTTATTTTCAATGGCTTTTTTAGTATTTGACTATAAAAACGAGGATAAATTTTTGGCGTTGAGTTTATTTTTTTAATTAAAATTATTTTTCTACGGCTATTTTCTTTAGGTAATAATAGATTTTCTATTTTTAATATTTCTCCACCTAATATTTTAATTGTTTGCTCGGCATTTTTAATTTCAGTTTCTGCATCACCTTTTAAAGCAATAAAGTAGCCATTTTTTGTGACAAAGGGTAATGAAAGTTCAGCTAAAACTCTTAAATCTGCTACCGCCCTAGCTGTAACTATATCAAAACTTTCTCGATTTTTTTTAATATAATCTTCACTTCGACTATTAATAACTTTAATATTTTGAAGTTTTAATTCTTTTATTAGTAATTCTAAAAATTTAGTTTTCTTATTATTAGAGTCTAATAAAGTAATATTTAAATTCGGAAAAAAAATTTTGAGAATTATTCCAGGGAATCCGGCTCCCGACCCAATATCTAATAAACTTTGAAAGTTATTTAGGTTTGTTACTTTAATTAAAGTTAATGAATCATAAAAATGTTTTAAATAAACTGCTGATTCATCAGTAATACTAGTTAGATTAGTATGAGTGTTGTACTCTATTAAAAATTTATAATAACTATTTAATAATTCTAATTGTTCGTTAATTACTTTGATATTTAATTTTGAAAGTTCGGAAATAAACTCTTCCTTAGTCATTTTTACCATACTCTTTCTTTAAATAAACTGCAAGCATCGAAATATCTGCTGGGTTTACTCCACTTATTCTTGAAGCTTGAGCTATTGTAAGTGGTTTAATTTGTTTAAGTTTTTGTTTTGCTTCAGTTGCTAAATTCATAACTTTATCATAGTCAATATCTTCGGGAATTTGTTTTGCCTCTTGTTTTAATAATCTTTCAATATCTTTATAAGTTTTACTAATATATCCTTCATATTTAATTTCAAATTCTGTTGCTTCGATTATTTCTAACGGCCATGAGTTTGAGATTAATTCTGCGTTTATAAAGTCTTTTATATTTATTTCTGGCCTTTTAACAAAATCATATAAACTATAACCTGAAGTAATTTTATCATTTATTTTATTTGATAAATAATTAGGAATATTATTTTGAGTTATTCTTTTATTCTTTAATTCTTCTAAAAGTTTGTTGATAAGTTCTTTCTTTTCCACAAGTTTTTGATATCTTTCATCATCTATTAATCCAACTTCATGTCCATATTTTCTAAGTCTTAAATCTGCATTATCATGTCTTAAAATTAGTCGATATTCTGCTCTAGAAGTTAGAAGACGGTAAGGTTCTGTTGTTCCTTTAGTTACTAAATCATCAATTAAAACTCCAATATAAGCTTCATTTCTCTTTAAAATTAAAGAATTTTTATTTTCTAATTTTAAAGCAGCATTAATTCCAGCAATTAATCCTTGGCAAGCCGCTTCTTCGTATCCACTTGTTCCGTTAATTTGTCCGGCGGTAAATAAATTTTCTATTAATTTTGTTTCTAACGAGGGTTTTAAATGTTTAGGACTAATGGCATCATATTCTATTGCATAAGCATATTTTAATATTTTAGCATTCTCTAATCCAGGTAAACTATGAACTATTT
>CAZFQF010000103.1:0-3383 GCA_964520725.1 uncultured Muribaculaceae bacterium
ATTAAACTAATTAATACTTCATCTATTTTACTATTTGCCTCAAGAATAAAACCATAATGAATTGTATGACTTGGTTGCTTTGTTAAATTCACACCCAAAAAAACACTATTTACAATTCTAATAGCTTCAGGCCCACTTACTCTAATAATAGAGATTGCTCCGATACCTACAGCTGTTGAAACAGCACAGATTGTTGAATTCATAAATCTCACTTCCCGGTGGTATTATAGCATACAATAGCTTTACTGAAAATAAAAAAAGGATTTAATCCTTTTTAGGTTTTACAACTATATGACGGTTAGGTTCTTCCCCTTCACTTTCGGTTTTTATTCCTTTATAAGTTGTTAATATATTATGAACTATTCTTCTTTCATAAGAGTTCATATTTTCCATAATAACTGGAGTTTTTGTTTCTTTTACTTCTCTAGCAATATTTTTAGCTAATCTTTCTAAATGTTGAACTTGTCTATCTTTATAGTTCTCAACATCTAAATTTATATATGGATACATACCTATTTGGTTAAATAACGCTTGTTTAGAGATTAAAGTTAAAGCTGATAATGTTTGACCATTTTTACCAATTATAATTGGATTATTATCAGAAAACATTTTAATATTAATTTGTTTATTACGAATACTACTTTCAAAAGTTACAGATATTCCCATATCTTTAAATAAATTACCTAATAACTCTTTTAAGTAATGAGCAATATCACTAAGTTTTATTATTGAGTATTTATAACTTTCACTTTTAAATAAGCTACCTTTTTTGACTGATTTTTTATATAAAATATCTTCTTCAGTTAAATTTAAATCTTCTAAAGCTTTGTTTAAGATTTCTGTTTCTTTTTTTCCTTCATATATAAATAATTCCATAACTAACTACTCCTTTTTTTTATTAAATAATTTTGAATAATAGCATAACCATTTGTGACAATCCAATATAATGCTATCGCAGTTGGTAAACTAAAAGATGCTATTGAAATAAATATTAACATAAAGTTAGTCATAAATTTCATTTGTTGTTCTTGTTCTGGGCTCCCCACTGTGTTCATGTTAAATTTAAAAGATAAATATGTCGTTAAGATAATTAAAACTATTAAAGTAATATACCAATAATTACCACTCTTTATTCCTATTAAAGGCGTTGTTCCTAATTGTAATGACCATAAACTTGATTCAAAAATTGCGGGAATACGATTGATAGCTTCTAAGAAAGCTAAGAATAAAGGAATCTGAATAAATGCAGTTAAGCAACTACCGATTGGACTGACGTTATATTTTTTATATATCATCATCATTTCTTGGCTTTTTTTCATCATTGCATCTGAATCAGTTTTATCTTTGTATTTTGCTTCCATTTTTTTTAGTTCTGGTTGCGCTTTTTTCATATTTGCTGATTGTTTTGAAGTTTTAATGGTTAAAGGCGTTAATATTAATCTGATTATTAATCCAACTATCATTACTGCTAGTCCATAATTTTTTACTAATACTCCTACTTTAATAATATACCAAGCTAAAGGAATAACAAAAAGTTGTGCCCATAATCCTGAATAGTTTTTAGAATCATATAATTTCAAATTTTTACATTTTGGTAATTCATTAATTTTTATTTCTAATTTTGTTTCATATTTATTATATATTGAAATTAAATTCTTATTTTCGGGTTGACATATAATATTAGAAGGTAAACTTTGACCAGTCTCTTGATTAGTTATTCGTTTATTATTATCATCACTTAAATATTTTGTACATCCTGTTAACATAAAAGTTAATATCACTAATAATATTATTATTTTGTTTCTTATTTTTGATTTTTTCATTTTCTCACCTATTTAATTAAATCAATTAAATTTTCTTTCATCGCCTGATAACTTATTTCTAAGCAAGGCTTCCTTACTATTATAATATAATCTTTATCATTTTTAAATAGTGTTTTTGTTTCTTTTATAATTTCTCTAATTCTTCTTTTTAATTTATTTCTTATAACAGCATTTCCAACTTTTGTTCCAACAGCAATTCCATATCTACTTTTTTCTTCTTTTTTTGAACTTATATAAATTACATAATATTTATTCTTATTATACTTTGAATTTTTTATTAAATTATCAAATTCAATTTTACTTTTTATACGCTCTGATTTTTTCATTAATCCTCCTAATTAGAATAAAAACCACTAAAGTGGCTTATTTAGAAAGAACTTTGCGTCCCTTTTTTCTTCGTTTCTTTAAAACATTTGTTAATTTACGAGCAAAAAAACCATGTTTTTTCTTTTTTTTACGATTATTTGGTTGAAATGTTCTCTTCATTGCTAAGCACCTCCACATCCGTTAAGCGTTTTAATTATATTATATAGTTTAAATTAAGTCAACACTTGATTTTATTTGGTATTTATCAACAAAAATGTTGATTTTGTTAATAACTTTTTAACAATGTTGAAACAATTTTGTGGAAAATGTTGAAATCTTTATTTTTTTTAGTTATTATAAGGGCAAACCTGTGGATAAGTATGTTGAAAACTTGTGGATAAGTATTAATAATTTTCTTTTTACTTTATTTTTCAACAAAACTGATTTACAATGGTCTTAGTAAGAAAAATAATCGCAAGCGGGGTGGTTAAATGGACAATAATTTGTTATGGGATAACTTTTTAGAGATTTTAAAAAAGAAGATTTCTACTGTTTCATTTGATACCTGGTTTAAAGATACTAAACTTTTAAACCAAACGACAGGTAAACTTATTATTCAAGTTCCTATGACTTTTCACAAAAAATTTTTAAACGATACATATTATGATTTAATTGATGAAATTATTACTAACATTGCAGGAACCAGTTATGATTTAGAATTTATGGTTGAAGAAGAATTTAATAAAACTGAAAATTTATCTATTCAAGATAATAATATTAAAATTGAAAATGATTATTTTATTCTTAATTCAAATTTAAATCCTAAATATACTTTCGAAAACTTTGTAATAGGGGATAGTAATAGATTTGCTCAAACTGCTGCTGTTGCTGTTGCTGAACAACCAGGAAAAATTTATAATCCGTTATTCATTCATGGTAAAAGTGGATTAGGTAAAACTCATTTAATGCACGCTATTGGAAATTATATTATTAAAACTACTGATAAACGAGTTTTATACGTAACTAGTGAAGAATTTATTTCGGATTTTATTGGAATAAATAAAAAAGATGAAAACAACTTTGATGTTATAAGTCATTTTAAAGAAAAATATCGGAATATTGATGTTTTAATTATTGATGATATTCAATTTTTAGCCGGAGCTGAAAAAACACAATATGAGTTTTTCCACACCTTTAATACATTATATGACTCTAATAAACAAATAATTATTAGTTCGGATAGATCTCCAGATG
>CAZFQF010000104.1:0-3329 GCA_964520725.1 uncultured Muribaculaceae bacterium
TTTAATTTTATTTGACGAATTAGGAAGAGGAACTGCAACTTATGATGGAATGAGTATTGCTGAAGCAATCTTAGAATATATAAATAGTTATCTAAAATGTAAAACATTATTTTCTACTCATTATCATGAATTAACTTCCTTAGATGAAAGATATTCGAGTATTAAAAATATTCATGTTAGTGCAACTGAAGAAAACGGAAATTTAGTATTCTTACATAAAATTAAAGAAGGATCGATTGATAAAAGTTATGGAGTTCATGTGGCAGCATTGGCAAAAATGCCAAAAGAGATTATTAATCGTGCTACTGAGTTACTCCATTATTATGAAAAAAATGCAAATCCAGCTATTAAAAAAGATGAAGAACAACTTTCCTTTAATTTGCCCGTTCAAGACGAATTAAAGGAGAAAATAAAAAATATTGATATTTTAAAAGTAACTCCAATGGAAGCAATTAATTTATTAAATACTTTAATCGAAGAAACAAAAAATAATTAAAGAAAGAAGAAGAAATATCATGATAAATATACTTGAGGTATTAAATTTTCTTAAAGAAATAATTAGTGAAAGTGAAAATATTGAATTTAAATTAGAACAACTTAAGACTTATGTTTTAATTAATTTAGCAACTGGTAAAAAATATGAGTTTCCAATTGAGGAAAATATTAGAATTGAAAATTTATTTAGATATTTAATTGATTTACTTAGAGATTATGAATATTTAAGTATTGTTGTATCCCATCTTTTAATTTTATCACAAGATGAGAAAGTTTTAGGATTAACTCCTGAAATTAAAATACTATTAAAGAAACTATCATTAAATCAAAAAAGAAATTTAGCTGATTTAGAACAAAATAGAATGGGAAGAGTTTTTTAAGATAAAAATAAGGAAAGTCTAATATTTTTATGCTATAATTTAGAAGGTGAAATTAATTATGTTAAATAGAAGTGAATTAAGAGAAAAAATTATGACAATTATTTATCAAGTATCATTATATCGAGATAATGGTGTTGAATATAATATTGATAATATAATAAATGAAAATCTTGAAATTGAAAATGAATTTGTCAAAGAGATGGTTTATGGAATTGTGACTTATTTTGACGAATTAGGTATTATTGCAAATAAATATTTAAGCAAGTGGACAATAGATCGTTTAGATAATACTGGAGCGGCTATTTTAAGGATGGGGATTTATGAAATTAAATATACAGATACCCCTAATTTAGTAGTTATTAACGAAGCTATTGAGCTTGCTAAAAAATATTCTGATGATAATGTTCGTAAAATGATTAATGCGGTATTAGATAAGGTAATAAATGAATAATGGAAAAAAACTATATTACAGTTACTACTTTAAATAAATATTTAAAAAATAAATTTGATACCGATCCTAATATTCAAAGAGTTGCTTTAAAAGGAGAGATATCGAATTTTAAAGGACATACAAGAGGGCATTTATATTTTACAATTAAAGATGAAGGTAGCCGAATAAATGCTGTAATGTTTCAATTCAATGCAAATAAATTAACTTTTGT
Source organism: uncultured Muribaculaceae bacterium (assembly GCA_964520725.1). Taxonomy (GTDB): domain Bacteria; phylum Bacillota_I; class Bacilli_A; order RF39; family UBA660; genus DUUS01. The sequence continues at coordinate 1,538 of CAZFQF010000104.1, forward strand.
TCCTGAAGATGGAATGAAAGTCTTAGTTGAAGGAAAAATTAGTATTTATGAAGCAACTGGAGCATATCAAATATACGTTGAATCTATGGAAGAAGACGGGCTTGGTAATTTATATTTAAAGTATGAGGCTCTAAAAAAAGAGTTAGCCTTAAAAGGATTATTTGCTCCGGAGCATAAAAAAACACTCCCAAAATATCCAAGTAAAATCGGGATAGTAACTGCTTCAACTGGAGCGGCTATTAAAGATATTTTAAGTACAATTAAAAGAAGATATCCTATTTGCGAAACATATTTATTTCCCTGTTTAGTTCAAGGAGAGCTAGCAGCTAATGATATAGTTATGCAAATAAAAAAAGCGCAAGAGTACGATTTAGATATTTTAATTGTTGGTCGTGGTGGGGGATCGATTGAAGATTTATGGGCATTTAATGAAGAAATAGTTGCTTATGCTATTTACGAATCTGCTATCCCTATTATTAGTGCAGTAGGCCATGAAATTGATTTTACTATTGCTGATTTCGTTGCTGATTTAAGAGCTCCGACTCCAACAGGAGCAGCAGAAATAGCGGTTCCTAATATTGCGGATTTAACCATTTTATTAAATCAGTATAATATTAGAATCACAAATTTAGTAAAACATTTATTAAATATTAATATTAATAAATTATCTTCATTAAAAGGCAGTTATGTTCTTTCAAATCCCTTAGCAATTTATGAATTAAAAGAGCAAAAACTAAGTAATATCATAACTAATTTAAATAGTTTAATTCTTAATAATTTAAATAAAAAAATAATAATATATAATCAATATAAAAATAATTATATTTTAAACAATCCCGAGAGTTTATTAAAAAATAAACAAAATAAATTTAATTTAATTCTTAATAAGTTAGAACTTTTAAATCCAATTAGCATTTTAAGCAAAGGTTATAGTGTTGTTAAACAAAATGATCATATAATCAAAAGTAATAAAAATCTAAAAAAAGGAGATATTATCAATATTAGATTATTTGAAGGTAATATTGATGCTAAAGTAGAAAAGGTAGGATAAAAATAATGGAAAAGAAAAAATTTGAAGATTTAATGAGCGAATTGGAAAAAATTGTCAAAGAATTAGAAAATGGAGATATAGATTTAGAAGTTTCGATTGAAAAATATACAGCTGCTATGAAACTGGTTAAAATATGCGGTGACAAGCTTAATAAAGCATCTGAATCAGTTAATAAAATATTATCTGAAAACGGCAATTTTGAAGACTTTAATATAGAAGATAACCAATAATTGGGTATCTTTTTTTAATAAAAAAAACCACTATAATAATAGGGTGATATAGGTGAAAAAGTACTTTATATTATTATTATTTTTATTAATGCCTATCCAAGTATGGGGATATTCCAATTATATAATTCCTGGTGGAAAAACCTTAGGAATTGAAGTAACTAATAAAGGGATTATTATTGTGGGATTTTATAAAATTGATAATAAAATTAATCGAAATAATTTAAAAGTAGGGGATATAATTACTAAAGTTAATAATATAACTGTTGAAAGTATTGATAATTTGGTTGATACTATCGAAAAAGAAGTTCAAGATAATACGGTTAATTTAACAATTAAAAGAGGAAACAAAATAATGGAAATCCCTTTTGAACTTATTTTAATTGAAGGAACATATAAAACAGGAATATATGTTAAAGATAATATTACCGGAATTGGAACTTTAACATATATTGATCCAGAAACTAAAATATATGGGGCTTTAGGGCACGAAATAACTGAGAGTAATACTGGC
>CAZFQF010000105.1:0-3303 GCA_964520725.1 uncultured Muribaculaceae bacterium
TTAATATTCAACTTGGTTGTGATAAATTTTGTACATATTGTATTGTTCCATACACAAGAGGAAAACAACGTAGTCGTAAAAGTTCGGATATTATTAAAGAAATTAATATTCTAGTTCAAAAAGGTTATAAAGAAGTAACTTTACTTGGCCAAAATGTCAATGCTTATGGTAAAGATTTAGAAGGAGAAGTAGAATTTAGTTCTTTATTAGAAAAGGTTAGTCAAACGGGAATTGAAAGAATTAGATTTGTTACTAGTCATCCATGGGATTTTACTGACAAAATGATTGAAATTATTTCTAAATCTGAAAATATAATGCCGTTTTTTCATTTACCAGTTCAATCTGGATCAGATAATGTCTTAAAACTTATGAATCGTAAATATACCAAAACCGAATATTTAACATTATTTCATAAAATAAAAACCGCTGTTCCTAATGTTTCAATCACGACTGATATTATCGTTGCATTCCCTGGAGAAACAGAAGAAGATTTTAATGAAACTTTAGATTTAGTAGAGACATGTAAGTTTGATGGAGCTTTTACCTTTATATTTTCGCCAAGAGAAGGAACCCCAGCTGCTAAAATGTCAAACAATATAACTCAAGAAGAAAAAAACAGTCGTTTACAAAGGTTAAATAAGCTAGTTAATAAATATAGTAAAGAAAATAACTTTAAGATGTTAGGAACTGTTCAAAAAGTGTTAGTAACTGGGGTTAGTGAGAAAGATAACACAAAGGTTTGTGGTTATACAGAAAACATGAAACTAGTAAATGTCGATGCACAAATGGACACAATTGGTAAAATTATTAACGTTGAAATTACAGATGCTAAGAGTTTTAGTTTAGATGGAAAAATAAAAGAGAGTTAATCTTTTATTTTTTTGACATATTTGTTATAATTACATTAAGAATTGAGGGACAAATTATATGGAAGAAAATAATAATCATAATGAACCGGTAGTTTTAGGGACATTGCGCAAGGAAAAATCAAGCAAACCTGTTTTTGTCTTTATCGTTTTTACTATAATATTAGGAGTTTGTTTTGGATTACCCTATTTGGAAGATTATTTTGGCAATCCTAATAGTTTTTTGGGATCAATTTTTAATCCATCGTCAGAAGAAAAGGTAGAACAAAATCCAGTAACTGAAGATACACTTCTTAGTTTAAATGAAAATACAACTTTAAGTTTTAGAGGAATAGCAGTTTCTAACACTATTCTTAAAGATAATAAAATTACTTATGATATTAAAAGTTATACTAATAATAGTATTAATTTGGATGAAAAAAATTATTACTTAGAAATTTATAATGCTACTAATAAATTGTTAAAACAGATAAAATTAACAGGAAATATTGGTAGTACGGCAAAAACAGTTGAACATAATTTTACTGATTTAAAATTTAATTCATCAAATGTTTACTATGGAAAAATTCAAGAACTAAAAGAAGAAGATTATTCAGAAATAACTTTGTCTTCGGATGAATCTGGTTTGGCATCAATTACATGCACCCAAGATGGTAATACTTATAAATACATCTTTGCTAATAAACAACTTAAAAATCTTAATCATACTTTGACTTATACGAATACTGAAAATATTGAACTTTATTTAGAAAAATTTAATCAAAGTAATGAAAAAAGTAAAAAAATAAATGAAATTATTCCTTTAGGATCAGATACTGAGGAAACGGACACAGGTTTTATCTTTACAGTAAATTTAGATTTAGAAAAGATTAAACTAGAAGAAATAAGGAATTACATTGATTATAATTATTATAGTTTAAATACATCTGCTAAAAAAGTGAATTTTGAAATGAAAGCTAAAGGATTTGATTGCCAATGATATTTACAATAAATGACTTTGAAGGTCCTTTAGATTTACTTTTGCATTTAGTTAAAGCAAACAAAATGGATATTTATAATATTGATATTTCAACTATCACTAAAGAATATCTGAATTTTATTGAACAAAACAAAGACTTATCAATTGATATATATAGTGAATATTTAATTATGGCTAGTGAACTAATCCATTTAAAAAGTAAACTTCTTTTAAATAAAACGACGGAAGAAGAAGAGGAATATGAGTTTAATAATCCCGAAGATTTAGCGAATAGACTTTTAGAGTATGAAAAAATAAAAAATGTTGCTAACGATTTTAAAGAATTAGAAAGTAAAAGAGGGGAAGTTTATACTCGCATTCCTTGTAGTTTAAGTGAATATAAAGAGAATCCTAGTATTTATAATAGTGATGTCAGTTTGACAGATTTACTTGAGGCATTTGAATTATTTTTAAAAAGGCAGAAATTAAGTGGACCAGTTAATACAAAAATCACTAAGAAAGAATTAAGTGTTGAAGAAAGATGTATTAGTATTAGAAATAAATTACGAAGTCAGAAGGGGAAAATTAAATTTTTAGAATTATTTGATGATATTTCTAAGCCATATGTAATAGTTACATTTTTATCTTTATTAGATATGGCCAAGAGTCAAGAAATTAAAATAATTCAAGAACATAATTTTAAGGACATTTTTATAGAGAGCAGTGATTTAAAATGAAATTATTAGGAATTTTAGAAGGGATATTATTTGTTGTCGGAGATGAAGGAATAAGTTTAAATACCCTTTGTGATATTATGAAAATAAATGAAACTGAGGCTAAAAGTCTACTTAAAGATTTAAAAGAAAGTTATGAAACGGAAAACCGAGGTTTAAGAGTTAGTTATTTAGGAGATGCTTTTAAATTAACTACTAAAAAAGAACACAAAGAGTATTTTCAAAAGTTAGTAGATAATCCTGAGAGTAATACTTTGAGCGCGGCAGCTTTAGAGACTTTAGCAATTGTAGCATATAACTGTCCTATAACCAGATTGGAAATTGATGAAATGCGGGGCGTTAATAGTTCGCATATGATTCGCAAATTAGTTGCTAAAGGATTAATTAAAGAAGAAGGAAAAAGTAATTTACCAGGAAGGCCCAATCTTTATGTAACTACGAAAGAGTTTTTAGATTATTTTGGATTAGCTACCAAAGCTGATTTACCTAAATTTGAAAATATCAGCTCAGAAGAAGAAACAGAGTTATTTACTTCTATTTATAAAGAAGAAACCGAAAATATTTAAATGTTTTATTAAAAAAACTAGTAGTATATTGACTAATATGATAAAATAAATTTAGATCTTTTTTATGCCCGTGTGGTGGAATTGGTAGACGCGCTGGATTCAAAATCCAGTGGTAGCAATACCGTGTCGGTTCAAGTCCGACCATGGGCACCAGAGAGAAATTAGTCGAACTAATCATT
>CAZFQF010000106.1:0-3222 GCA_964520725.1 uncultured Muribaculaceae bacterium
TCATGAATCACTTTTTTTTATATACAAATTGTTTCACATCAATTGTAACACTACAGTATAATAATTAGCAGATTGACGAAGAATATTTAAATATTCTTTTTTTTATTGTATAATTAGTCTAGGTGAAGTAAAACATTATGAAAAATACAGAATTTTTAAAAGAGAACTTGATTTCTAATAAAGGTTTTTATGATAACAAAATAATATTTGAAAATACTTTAGAATCTTTTGAAGAAGCAATGAAATATAATTATACACTCCATTTGAAGGTTAGATTAACTAAAGATAAAGTCTTGGTTGTTTATAGTGATAATAATTTAACGAGATTAATGAATCTAAAAGATAAGATTAGTACAACTACTTATGATGAATTAAACTTTTTATCTTCATATCATATTCCGACTTTGGAAGAGGTTTTAGATGTCGTAAATGGGAAAGTTCCACTGATTATTAATCCTCGTAGTTTAGATTATAAATATTATTTAGAAAAAGAATTAGTAAAATTACTTGATAATTATCGAGGTTCATTTGCAATAGTTAATAGTAATGCCTGCATAATTAAGTGGTTTAATAAAAATGCTCCTGATTATATAGTTGGAGAAATTCTTGCGAAGTCAGGAAGAATTTATAAACTAGCTTTAAGTAATATTATCGCTAATTTTTCAATTGTAACTGATTTTAAAAGTATAAATTTAGATGATTATGACATTATTAAAATAAAGAAAATAAAAGAAGATAGTTTAGTTATTGGGTATCTTGCTGATACTAGTGAAAAGTATGATAATTATAAAGATGTTTTTAATAATTTATTTGTAGAAAAAAAGATTCAATAATTCATATAATTTAAAAGAAAGGTTAGATATATGAAAATAGTTGTTTTAGGTGGTGGCTTAAGTAATGAAAGAGAAGTATCCTTGGCTTCAGCTACGCTAATATGTAAGTCATTAAGAAAGCAAGGTTATAAAGCTATTGTAGTTGATTCTTATTTAGGAATCCCAAATATTACCGATGATTTAAATAAAGTATTTGAAAATTTTGAAGTTAAGGAATATAAAATATCAGAAAATGCTCCTTCATTAGTAAAAATCAAAGAGCAAAGAAATAAGAAAATTAGAGGATATTTCGGAGAAAATGTTTTAAAGTTATGCCAAGAAGCTGATAAAATTTTTATAGCTTTGCATGGCGCAGATGGTGAAAGTGGGAAAGTACAAGCTTGTTTTGATTTATTAGATATAAAATATACGGGAACTGGTTATTTAGGCTCTGCTTTAGCTTTAAATAAAGATTTAGCGAAACAGATAATGATTGCAAGTGGAGTAGAAGTTCCGGCCGGTTATTTAATTAAAAAGGATACTTTATTAGATTTAGATATTTCTTATCCAGCAGTAATTAAACCAGCAGATGGGGGATCAAGTGTTGGAATTAGTATTATTAATAATGAAGGAGAATTAAATAATTCCTTAGATAATGCTTTTTTGTTTACTGATGAAGTATTAATTGAAAACTATATTAAGGGTAGAGAGTTTTCGGTAGGGATATTAAATAATGAAACATTACCAGTAATAGAAATAATTCCTTTAAAAGGATTTTATGATTATAAAAATAAATATCAAGCTAATTTAACTAAAGAGATATGCCCTGCGGACTTAAATGATGATCAAACTTTAGAACTTCAAAAAATAGCTTTAAAGGTTCATAATATTTTAAAGCTAGGTAAATATTCCCGAATCGATTTTTTATTAGATGAAAATAATAAATTTTATTGCTTAGAGGCTAACACCTTACCAGGAATGACTGCTACTAGTTTACTTCCCCAAGAGGCCAAAGTCGTAGGATATAGTTTTGATCAGTTATGTACTGAAATTTTAAAAATAGATTAAAATAAACTAAAAGAACAAATCAAACTAATTTGTTCTTTTAATAAAATTAATTTTCTGTTACTTTTTTACATAAAAATCCGGAAGTTTTTAACGGGCCTTTTGAACTATTAATTACTTCAAATCCCACATCTGAGATTAAAACCGATTCTTTACCAAAGTAATTATCTTGATTAGTTTGACAATCTTTATCATAAGTATAATAAATTAAATTTAAGCTTTCATAACTTTCATCTTTTAGATTATTAATAGTGATTTCATCTAGTTTGTTAAAGTTTGAATCATAAAGACTTAAAATATCTTCTTCTTCATTACTTTGACTAGTTGATTTAATAGTTATAAAACTACTATCAATAATTTTTAGTTTTTTAAACTTAACTAAACTTATAACTTTATCAAGATCTCCAGAGATATTAATTGCTTGACTAATTTTATTATCCGTATTATTAGTTTGAATATTAAGATTAATTTCTTTGCCATCAAGATTTATTACGGCAATCTTTTTGTTACAAATTTCTTCTTGTTTACAAATCTCTTCATAAAGATATTCCTCATTAATCTTAGGCTTTTCCGTAGTAACCATTGTTGTGGTAGTAGTAGTTAATTTTTCTTTACCTTTATTTTTATCTAGTCCTTTGTTGTAAGCTATATAACCAATAAGTACCATAATAATTATTAAAAGCAGGGCAATTAATACTCCATATTCGTTTCCTTTTTCTCTTATTTTAACCATTCCTTTCTTAATACTACACTAAATATTATTTATTTAAATTGAAAAGTATGATAGAATCTGATTATGAAAAAAGTTTTAGTGGGAAAAATTGTTAATACTTTTGGAATTAAAGGAGAATTAAAAGTTACCAGTCTTTTTGAAATGCCAGAAAAAGCTTTTAAAAAAGATAATAAGATTTTTATTAATAATAAAGAGCATTTAATTACTAATGTTAGATTTCATAAAAATAATTATTTAGTTGAAATAGATAATATCAAAGATATAAATGATGTTTTAATTTATAAAGGTTATAATGTTTATCTTTATTATCAAGATTTGAAATTAGATGAAAAAGAGTATTTACTTGATGATTTAATTGGACTAGAGGTTTATGAAAATGAAAATTTAATTGGCAAAGTAACCAGTGTAACTGGAGGAATTAATCCTTTAATAAAAGTAAATGATCAATTTTATATTCCTTTAAATGCTGACTTTATTCTAACAAAAGATTTTGTAAATAATAAAATTATCTGTCAAGATTTGGAGGGGTTGATGTTATGAAAATAAGTATTCTATCATTATTTCCGAAAATGTTTGAAGGGTTTATTAATGAATCAATTATTAAAAGAGCGA
>CAZFQF010000107.1:0-3185 GCA_964520725.1 uncultured Muribaculaceae bacterium
ATTGGACCACTTTCAGCTACTTTAAATCACAGTGTAGAAACAACTGTTATGACTTTAGTTGCTGCAAATGGACTAGTAAATTTAATTACTCCAACATGTGGAGCAATTATGGGTGGTTTAGCATTAGCTAAAGTAGAATATTCTACTTGGTTCAGATGGGCAGGAAAAGTAGTATTAACTATTGCTCTTGCCAATATTATAATACTGACAATCTTAACAATATTTTTATAAAAATAATTTTTTTAAAGAATTGTATTAGATTAAAAAAATTAAAGAGTGCTGATGTAAAAATTAGCCTTTTTTTTATGAAATTCGATATAATATTTTTGAATCGATTGCACAAAAAAACTGATTCTTTTAAACTCGAATCAGTTTTCTTAAGTTAGGTAATAATTTCCTATTATTTCTTTTTTTTAAGCAAATCTCTAATTTCAGTTAATAAAATTTCTTCTTTTGTTGCTTCGGCTAGTTTAGGTGCTTCTTCTACCTTTTTGTTAAAACTATTAATAATCTTAACAAGAATAAATATACAGAATGCAACAATTAAAAAATCAATAGTGTTTTGTAAAAATAAACCATATCCAATAATTGCATCACCAACTTTAAAACTTAAGTCTTTAAAATCGATACCACCAATTACAATCCCTAATAAAGGCATTAAAATATTATCAACAATTGAAGAAATAATTTTTGAAAAAGCTGCTCCAATAATCACACCGACTGCCAAATCAATAATATTTCCTCTAGCAATAAAAGTTTTAAAATCACTAGTTAAATCTTTTACTTTTTTCTGAGCATTTTTAGTTCTTTTATTTAATTCTTTTTTCATTTCTAGTCCTTTCTTATTTTTATCATACTTTCAATATTAAAATAAGTCAATAAGCTTTTATGAAAACAAAATTTATGTTACAATTTTATCATTAGAAAGTGAGTCGGTGTTTATGAATAAATATAATAAATTAGTTAGGGATAAAATACCGGAAATAATTAAAAATAATGGCGAAAAACCAATTACTAGAATTTTAGAAGATGAAGAATATAACAAAGAGTTGGAAAAGAAACTAGTTGAAGAATGTAACGAAGTTATTAATGCTATGGAAAGTGAAGAAAGGGCCGAAGAGCTTGCCGATTGTTTAGAAGTAATAACTGCGCTGGCTAAACAAGAGGGAAAAACTCTAGAAGATATTATCAATCTAGCTACTAAAAAAAATATCAAGCGGGGCGGTTTTGATAATAGAATATTTTTAGAAACTGTCGAAAAATAAAATATATTTTAAAGCAATAGAAAAGCACTCATCAAATTTCGGAGCATGAGTGCTTAATTTTTTTTATTAAATACAATAATCTTTGCTATTACTTAGAATAGTTTAACTTTGCATCGGTATTTATTTTATTAGATATCTCAGATATAAAAACCACTTGTTTTGTCCCATCAGATCTAGTTCCCACAATCATTTCATTATCCAGAATATCAATAGAACTAAATTCTAATTTAAGTAATTCCTGCATATTTTTTAAGTTAACAACCCCATATTTAAAGTCCTTAGTTCTAACTTTCGCAATAATAGCATCCCCATATACTTCTGGAGTAAAAGTTTCGGTATATTTCATATCGGTTTCCAACCCGGAGCTTAAATTGACATAACCGTAATAAAAGTCACTACTTTTAACTTCTACAATAATAGAATCACCAAATACTTTTGGAGTAAAAGTTTCTTTATATTTCGTGCCGGTTTCCAAACCAGTGCTTAAGTTAACATAACCGTATTTATATTCACTGTTTCTAACTTCCGTAATAACATTACCACCATATATTCTTGGCATAAAAGTTTTAGAGTATTTAGCTCCAGTTTCAAAAGTGGTACTTAAGTTAATCAAGCCACACATATTTCCTTTTTTAACTTCTAAAATAGAATTATTTTCATATACAACCGGTTCAGTGAATGAATCGTATTTACTATCTAAAACTTTTTTTAATTCAGAGTCAATTTCTATTTTTGAATTATTATTTTTTGTTGGTTTCTCAGTTGATTGTTCCTTAGTTGTTTTTTCTTCAATATCAGGTTTTTTAGAATCAGCAAGTAAATTTTCAAGTCGTTTATTATCTGCCTCTAATTTTTTTATTCTTTGGGTATTACTAGTACATCCAGTTAACGATGTTATAGAAATCCCACAAGCAAGAATTATAGCTAACATTTTTTTACTCATTTTAAATTCCTCCCCCAAATTTAGTATAAAAATAACCAACAAAGTCGGTTAAGAATGTTTATAAAAACAAATTCCAACCCCCATTGGTAATGAAATTATAACAAATTTACGGCTAAATGTCAATTTGGGGTTTATAAAATATTGAAAATCCAAAGCTCAGGCAATCGTGTTCAATACAAGTTTAAGATTGCTTTTCTATTGCTAATAATTAAATGTTTAAAACTTACTTGATTAATTCCTTTCATTAAACTATAATTATAATAGGTGAGGCATATGAAAAAAGCAATTGGTCCTTTAATGGGAATAGTAGTTTTTATAGTTATTGTAATTGGAGGTTATTTTCTTGGTAAATATATTGCCTATGAGTATAATAAAAAACATAACACCAATAAATCTATTTTCGAAATATTAAAAATAGAAAATACTGATGTTCCTATTAATTATGTTTTAGCAGATGGACCAAAAACTTTGGATGAACTATGCAAAAAAGATACTGGAGTTTGTAATCAAGACATTGGCAAAATAACACTTGATAAAGTAGATCTTAACTTCAATATCTATGCTAATTTCGATAATCCTGATAATTTAGTAACTACTTATTTTAAAATAGGTGATAAAAAAATAGGATCTTTTGTTTATTTAGAAAACTTTGAAATTTTTAATAGTAAATATTTATTAGTTACAGAACCTAATAGTTATAATAATAATTATGTTATTCATCTTTATAATAATAAGGGAAAAGAATTAATGAGCTATGATGCAACTAATATCGTAAGTAATTATAAAATTACGAACGGAGAGTTAACGTTTTATTATTGTAATGGAACAGACACAAATGAGGTAGAGGGGGAAATATTACCTCGAGTATCTTATTTTAAAGTCAGTAGTGATAATATTTTAGAAAAGAAAGAAGTATCTTATGAATATAAAAAGTGTGCTTAAATAAAAAGCACGTTTTTTAATTTTTTATTTACATT
>CAZFQF010000108.1:0-3130 GCA_964520725.1 uncultured Muribaculaceae bacterium
CTCCTGGTGTAGTAGTAGTTTATAATAGAAATACTATTACTAATAATATTTTAAGGGAACATGGTATTAAAGTATTTGAGATGAGTAGTGCTGAATTATCACGTGGTCGTGGAGGCCCTAGATGTATGAGTATGCCACTTGTGAGGGAGGAATCTTAGGTGGATTTAAAAAATCGTGACTTCTTAAAACTATTAGATTATTCTAAAGAAGAAATTGAATATTTAATTAAAGTTTCTAGAGATTTTAAAGATAAAAAAAGAAATGGAATTATCCATGATTATCTAAGGGGCAAAAATATTGCTTTAATCTTTGAGAAAGATTCGACGCGAACTAGATGTGCATTTGAAGTTGCAGGATTTGATTTAGGACTAGGAGTTACTTATTTAGGACCAACTGGTTCACAAATGGGTAAAAAAGAAACAATTGCTGATACCGCAAGAGTCTTAACAAGAATGTATGATGGAATAGAATATCGTGGATTTGCTCAAGAGATAGTTGAAGAAATTGCTAAACATGCAACGGTCCCAGTTTGGAATGGTTTAACTGATGATTTTCATCCAACTCAAATGTTAGCAGATTTAATGACAGTCCAAGAAGAATTTGGTTATTTAAAAGGTTTATCTTTGGTTTTTTTAGGAGATGGCCGAAACAATGTTGCGAATTCTTTAATGGTAATTTGTTCTAAATTAGGAGTTAACTTCACCTGCTGTGCACCAAAGGATTTGTTTCCTAAAAATGATTTAGTTGAAATATGCCGTAAATTCGCAGATGAAAATGGTTCAGAAATTATTTTAACCGAAGATGTAATGCAAGGAACGCACAATGCTAATGTTCTATATACAGATGTTTGGGTTTCAATGGGAGAGCCAGCTGAACTTTGGGAAGAGAGAATTAAAAAATTGATTCCATATCAAGTAAATAAAAAACTAATGGATAATGCTGATTCACAAGCTATTTTCCTTCACTGTTTACCATCTTTTCATAATAGCGATACTATAATTGGAAAAGAAATCTTAGAAAAATACGAAATTAGTGAAATGGAAGTAACAGATGAAGTATTTGAGTCTGATAAATCAAGAGTATTTGAAGAATCAGAAAATCGTTTACATACAATTAAAGCAGTTATTTATGAGACGATGAAATGAAAAAGATCGTCATAGCTTTAGGGGGAAATGCTTTAGGTCGAACACCTAAAGAACAATTAAAATTGGTTAAAAAAACAGCCAAAACTATTGTTGATATTGTAGAGGCAGGAAATAAAGTAGTAATTACCCATGGAAATGGTCCCCAAGTCGGAATGATAAATTTGGCTATGGATGAGGCAAGTATTAGTACTCCTTCACTATATATGCCATTTGCAGAATGTGGAGCAATGAGTCAAGGTTATATTGGTTATCATTTACAACAAGCTATTGGTGAAGAATTATTAGATAGAAATATTGATAGAAATTGTCTTTCCATTATTACTCAGGTAGAGGTAGATGGAAAAGATCCGGCTTTCAAAAATCCCACTAAACCAATCGGGAAATTTTATACAAAAGAAGAAGCAGATATTTTAGAGAAAGAAAAAAATTATGTAATGAAAGAAGATGCTGGGCGAGGATATCGAAGAGTGATAGCTAGTCCTTTACCAAAACGAATATTAGAATTGCGAGTTATTCGTAATTTAATAGATAAAGGTGATATTATCATCGCATGTGGAGGAGGTGGAATACCAGTAGTTAAATATCCTAGTGGATACAAGGGTATAGATGCAGTCATTGATAAAGATAAAACAAGTGCTAAACTTGCTTTAGATATTGATGCGGATATTCTTTTAATTTTAACAGCTAAAGATTATGCAGTAATCAATTACCAAAAATCTAATGAACAAAAAATTGAAAAAATGAATATTCAAGAAACTAAAAAATTTATCGATGATAAGGAATTTGCTGAAGGAAGTATGCTTCCTAAAGTCGAAGCATGTATAGATTTTGTTGAAAATAATAATCGCAAAAGCTATGCAATTATAACTTCATTATCTAAAGCTAATTTAGCTTTAACAGGGAATAATGGTACACTAATAATAAAGGAGTGACAAAAATGTCAAAGAAAAACGGTAAAAAAAGATTTGGCTTGTCTCTTACATCATTTTCAATTATTTTAATTATATTATTTGGACTAGGAATAATTTCATATTTATTACCGAGTGCAGATTTTGTAACAGAAACAATTGTTAATGGTAGTGGAGTAGTAAGAGCTAAATTATCAGATGTGCTTTTATCTCCAATTTTAGGATTTGCTGATGCTGTAGATGTAGGAATTTTCGTCCTAGTCTTAGGTGGATTTTTAGCAATTATTAATAAAACTGGAGCACTTGAAACAGGAATTAGAGTTCTTGTTAAAAAGTTAAAAGGAAATGAATTGATTTTAATTCCAATTTTAATGTTAGTTTTCTCAATTGGAGGAACTACATATGGAATGTTAGAAGAAACAGTTGGATTCTATGCTATTTTAGCAGTTACAATGGTCGCTGCTGGAATGGATACAATTGTAGCTAGTGCTATTGTCTTGCTGGGAGCAGGAAGTGGAGTACTTGGTTCAACTATTAACCCATTTGCAACTGGGGCAGCTATAGCTGCTTTACCAGATGGAATGGCTGTTAACCAAGGAGTTATTATTGGAATCGGAGTCTTACTATGGATTTCTTCATTAATTATCTCAATCTTATTTGTTATGCATTATGCTAAGAAAGTTAAAGCCGATAAAGGGTCAACATTCTTAAGTTTAAGAGAACAAAATAAGATGGAAAAGAAATATGGTAATAAAAAAGATGACAATAATGATGTTACTTTAAATGGTAAACAAAAAACAACTTTAATTTTATTTGGATTAACATTTTTAGTTATGATTATTGGATTTATTCCTTGGGGAGAATTCGGTATAACTGTCTTTGATAAGATTTCAGGATGGTTAACTGGAAGTTCTTTAGGAAACTGGTGGTTCTATGAAGCAGCTCTATGGTTCTTAATAATGGCAATCATCATTGGAATAATTAATCGAATGAAAGAAAAAGATTTAGTAGATACTTTTGTTGATGGTGCTGATGATATGATTGGCGTAATTTTAATTATTGCAATTGCTCGTGGAG
>CAZFQF010000109.1:0-3128 GCA_964520725.1 uncultured Muribaculaceae bacterium
TAGTAGTTAAAAATTGCAATAACATTGTTGAAGGAAGAATTGATATAGCACCAAGGAAACTTAATATTAAATATGGAATTAATGGTACTGGCAAATCAAGTATTTCAGACGCTATTTATTATGGGATTAAAGGCGAAAGTTTAGAAAAACTTAAACCTTTTGGAAGTGGAGATAATATTGTCCCAACTGTTGAAGGAATAGATACTTTTAGTACAATTAAGATATATAATGACAATTATGTATCACAATATTTATTTTTACAAAATGGAGAAAACTTACATCAAAATTCATTTGAAGTTTTTATTATCCCAACCATGAGGTTGGGATTAAAACCACCCGCTATGCGGGTGCGAATCCAAAAGGTGTACCGTTTGTGGTCCCAAAATAAATCCTCCTTTTGATATAATCAAAGTGGTCTGCCAACCAACTTTGTCAAAAGGAGGATTTATTTTGAAAAAAACAGGATTTAGTAGCGACGATAGTTCGCTATCACATACAAAATGGAATTGTATGTATCATATAGTTTTCATACCCAAATATCGTCGCAAAGCGATATATGGAAAATTGCGAAGGGATATAGGAACCTATTTAAGACGGCTTTGTGAATACAAAGGAGTCGAGATAATAGAAGCAAATGCATGTGCAGATCATATACACATGTTAGTGAAGGTCCCACCCACACTTAATATATCACAATTTATGGGATATCTAAAAGGAAAATCTGCATTGATGATATTTGATAATCATAGTAATTTAAAATATAAATATGGAAATCGGAACTTTTGGGCAAAAGGATATTATGTGTCAACGGTAGGATTAAATAAAGCAACAATAAAAAAATATATAAAAGAACAGGAAACTGAAGATATTCTTTTGGACAAAAGAAGTGTAAAAGAATATAAAGACCCTTTTAAGGGTTAGCAAGAGTGACAAAGGCAGTTGGCAGACAAAAAAAGCCACCATGTGGTGGCCGCCAAGTAATTGCCCTTGTAGGGCTTTGTTAAATACGACGGGTTGTTACCCGTCGATATTTATTTCTTCTATATTAGATACTTTTGTGATACAATTACTTTGGTGATAACATGGAAAGATTACAAAAAGTTATAGCAGAAGCAGGAGTAGCATCAAGAAGAAAAGCTGAAGAGTTAATTAAAAATGGTAAAGTTTTTGTTGATGGAAAAAAAGTAACAGAACTTGGTACAAAAGTTAGTGGGAATTCTTATATAACTGTTAATGGTGTAGAATTGTCTAAAGAAGATAAAGTTTATTATTTACTTAATAAGCCAAGAGGAGTTATCACAGCTGTTACTGATGATAAGAATCGCAAGACTGTTGTTGATTTAATTGCAACGGATAAAAGAATTTATCCTGTTGGAAGACTTGATTATGATACAACAGGATTACTTATTTTAACTAATGATGGTGATTTAGCAAATATATTAATGCATCCAAAAAGTGGAGTAGAAAAAAAATATGTTGCTAAACTTAACAAAGCTTTTGCGATCGATGATTTTCATAAACTTAAAAAAGGATTAAAAATAGATGGAGTTAAATCTGTCCCGACAAGACTTAAAATAAAAAAGAATGATACAGATAAAGATTATTCAATAGTAGAAATATCAATTGTTGAAGGAAGAAATCACATTGTTAAAAATTTGTTTCTAGAGTTAGGTTACTTAGTAGATAAATTAACGAGAATAGAATATGGATATTTAGATTTAGGAACTTTAAAAAGTGGTGAATATCGAATGTTAAATATCAAAGAAGTGAAAAAACTATATGAATATAAAAACTAAAATAACTAATCTTGACCATCAAGGAAGAGGAATAGCTCGGATTGAAGGAAAAGTTGTATTTATTCCAAATGCCTTACCTGATGAAGAAGTTGAGATAGAAATTATAACTACTAAAAAAAATTATACAATTGGTAAAGTAATTAAATATCATTCTTTATCTAGTTTAAGAAAAGAAGTTAAGTGTCCTTATTATAATGAATGTGGTGGCTGTGATATATCACATTTATTTTATAATGAACAAATTATTTTAAAAAAAGATAATCTGAAAAATATTCTTAATAAGTATGCAGATATTAACATAGACCCAGATATTGTTGCCTCTGATGTAGAGTTTTATTACCGAAATAAGATAACTTTGAAAATTGAAAATGGCAAATGGGGATATTATCGATATAATAGTAACAAGTTAGTTGCTATTGATAATTGTATGTTAGTTAAAGACTCAATTAACAAGATAATAGAAAATAAAAATTTATTTGATATTAAAAACGGAGAAATAATAATCCGCTCTAATTATGACGATGAGATCTTGATAAATATTAAGATTGAATCTAAGCTTGATATTGATCTTGAAATATTAAATAAAAAGTTCAAGATCAAAGGGATTATTGTTAATGAGCAGATATTTTTTGGAGAAGATTATTTTATTGAAAAAGTAGGTAATTATTTATTTAAAGTTAATATTAATTCTTTCTTTCAAATTAACTTAAATATCTTGGAAAAAGTATTTAAGATTATTGGGAATGATCAATTTAAAAATGTTGTTGATTTATATTGTGGGGTAGGGACTTTAGGGATTGCTCTTAATAAAGAAAAACTATTTGGAATAGAAGTTGTTTCGGCATCAATAACTGATGCAATTGAAAATACTAAAATTAATAAGCAATTTAATAATAATTATATAGTTGGAGATAGCTCTAAAATTAGTGAAATAAATGATAGAATTGATTTAATAGTTATTGATCCTCCAAGAGCGGGAATAGACTCAATTACAATGAATAATTTGATAGAATTAAAAGCTAATAATATTATTTATATGTCTTGTGATTCTTTAACTTTAGCTAGAGACTTAAATGTTTTAAAAGATAAATATAATGTTAATAAAATATTTTTACTAGATATGTTTCCTCAAACTAGTCACGTGGAGAGTGTTGTATTGATAACAAGAAAAGATAGGTAAAGGGTTAAAAAGCCTTGAAATAAAGGACTTTCCGAGGGTTAGAGTGTAAACTCTGGCTCTCGGATTTTTTATTGGATAAATCAGAACCAAACATTTTTAAAATAAAATTTAAAGAGTTATTGACATATGCCATTAACAGAGGTATACTAATG
>CAZFQF010000110.1:0-3109 GCA_964520725.1 uncultured Muribaculaceae bacterium
GTTAACCTATCCAGTAGGATTACTAACAGCCGATGAGATAGCATATGCTGGAGGATTATATGGGACTACTAATGAAGATTATTATTTACATCGAAATACAAGTGGCGATAAGTGGTGGTCTGCCTCGCCGCAATTATTCTCTGGTGAATCGGAGGTGTTCGCCGTGGGTTCGGATAGCTACTTCGACAGACACTACGTGAGCAACGCTTACGGCCTGCGCCCCGCAGTTTCTCTGAACCCTACGACACGAATAACTGGATTAGGAACAAGTGTAAATCCATTCAAAGTAGTCTAAAAATTTGAGTAAGGTTTTTATTAATTAACAAGTATTACTTAATAAGTAATGCTTTTTTATTTGAGAAAAACATATAATTAAGTATGTTTAATTTATTAAAAATTATAATTGGAGTAAATTTAATTAGCTATTCATTGATATTTTTTATCATGTATTTAAATCTTTTTACTTTAGGATTTAGTTTTTGGTATTATTTATTACAAATTTTTATTCACTGGGAAACTCTTTTAATCTTTTTAGGGGTTTATCTTATTTGGAGTGCTTTACATAATTAAGGATATTTTTATATTTAATAGCTTTAGTAAAATAGCTTTTTAAAAAGACTTTATGTTTATATTTATCCATGATATGATATTTCTGGTGATAACATGAAAAAAATATTATTAATTCTAATTTTATTAATACCTGTTTCAGTTAATGCTGAAGTTAAAGTGACTGATCATTTAATTAATGCAGAAATTGAAATAGCTGGAGCATTAAATGTTAAAGAATTGATTATTGTTGAAGGTGACACTAAAGATTTTTCAAGAACTATTAATTATAAAAACTTAAATGCTAATTGGGATAAAAAAACAATTAATTTTGAAGATTTATCCATGTATAACGGATATTCAATTGACAACGTTAAAATCTCCGCTTTTGAAACTCCTGAAAATATTGATTTTAATACTTTAAATGAAAACATTAAGGATTATTTTTCTGAGTTCGATTTGAAAAAGAAACAAGATATTTTTTATACGAGAGTAAATAATGATTTAGGGGCAACTATTAATATTCATTATGATACTTCTAAAAACAAAAAGACTGCTTATTATATTGAGTATTTAGTTACAAATGTTATAGTAGTTCATAAAGATATTTCGGAAATTAATTATACTTTTAAGAATTTAAATTATGATGCAAGTAATACTTTAATAAGAGTTATTATTCCTTATTCAACTAAAAGTGAATTATATAATTTCTGGGTTCATGGTCCTAGTAGTGGAGAGTTAAATGAATTAGAAGATAGTACAAAGTCAAAAGCCGGAGTTTTAGTATCTTTTCCAAATTTAAAAAGTGAAGTTAATATTCGGATGACTCTTCCTAAAGAGCAAGTTGGGATAGATGTTTATTTAAACCATACTGAGAAAGATGCGTTGAATAGTATTTTAGAAATCGAACAAAATAAAATAGATGAAGCTAATTTTAAAGATAAAACTTTAGTTATAATAAAATACACGATTATATTTTTAAGCATAGTTTATCTAGGAGGATCTTTCGTTTTACTTAAACACAATTCTATATCTTTAATCTTAATGTATTTATTATTAGGATTGATAATATCTTTGTTTAATTTCTTATTTAGATATCATATTATTTGGATTTATTTAATTATAATTATGCCATTAGCAGTTTATTTATTTGCAAAAATAAGATCTAAAAAAATAAAGATTAATCCAAAAAGTAAAAAAAGATCAAAAGTATAGCTAAACAAGCTGTATTTTTAATTTAAAACTAAACTATTTAAGTGATTAATGTGTAAACTTTAAAGAATTTAGTTTACTAATTAATACTTTTCTTAAAATGGTTATGTTACAATATTTTTGAGGTGCAAATATGAAAAAAAATCCTAAGAAAAATAACTCTAAGAAAAAAAATGGATACTTTTATAAAATCTTATCTTTTTCTTTAATTATTATGAGCGTTCTAGCAACAAGTGTAATATTATATTTTGAAGTATTACCACTTAAATATTTAATCCCTTTATTCGTTATTGTGGGATTAATTGTTATTGGAATAAGCTATAAATTAAATACTAAGACTTGTTTATTTACAAAATTAATGATGTCTTTATTAAGTTTTGTTTTTATAATAATTGAAACTTTAGGAATATTTTATGCTTTAGGAACAATAGATTTTTTAAATAATATTTTTGATACTGGTTATCGAATAGAAGTATATAATGTCTATGTTTTAAAAGATGCTAACTATACTAAATTAAGAGATTTAGAAGGTAAGAAACTTAGTATTTATCAACAAGATAGTGAAAATTTCAAAAAAGCTTTTACTAAATTAAATAGTAAAATATCTTTTACGGAAGAAAAAACTGATAATGTTAATAATGCGGTAGATCAAGTTATAAAAAAAGAAACAGAGGCTTTATTTTTAAGTGAGACGTTAATGCAAATATATAAAGAAGAACATGAAGAAGAATATGCTCAACTTAGGGTAATTGATTCAGTAGAAGTTTTAACTAAAAGCGATAAGAGTTTTAAAACCGTAAATGTTACTAAGAATTCTTTTGTGGTTTATTTAAGTGGTTCTGATTTAGAGGGATCAATAAAAAAAGTTTCAAGAAGTGATGTCAATATTTTAGCGATAGTTAATCCTGATAAAGGTAAAGTTTTATTAATTAATACCCCAAGAGATTATTATGTTACTCTTGCGTCTAAAAATGCGAAAGATAAATTAACACATGCCGGAATATATGGAATTGAAGAATCAGCTTTAACTTTAGGAAAATTATATGCAGTAGATGTTAACTATTATGCTAGAGTTAATTTTACATCTTTTATTAAAATAATTGATGGATTAGGTGGGATTGCGGTTGATTCTAAATATGCTTTTAGCTATGATGGTTATACATTTAAGAAAGGATCAAATAACTTAAAAGGACAAGCGGCACTTGCTTTTAGTCGCGGGAGAAAAATGTTACCTCAAGGAGATATTAGTAGAGGTGAAAATCAACAAGCGGTAATAATGGGAATTATTCGTAAACTTTCGGATGGAAGTATCTTAACTAAATATCCTTCTTTACTTAATTCTTTAGAAAGT
>CAZFQF010000111.1:0-3047 GCA_964520725.1 uncultured Muribaculaceae bacterium
TCAAAATAATCATCTGTGACTTTATGAAACTTTAATCCTAAAAGATTTAATTCTGAAACAAACTCATTTCTAGTTTTTTCTAGACCTTTATCATAAGCCTCAATACTAACTTTTTCTTCACTTTTAAATATTTTCTTTAATTTATTAAATAATCCCATGTCTAATCTCCTTGCTATTTATCACAGGTAACATTCTCATTTAATGTCACCGTTACTTTTCCTTTAGAATCGGTTTGAATATTAAGATCTCCTGTACATTTATTAGCAGGATCACTAAAATACTCACCCTCTACTAAATTGTCTATAGATATATCAATGCCATCTGCTAATCTTATTCTTACCTCTGTACAAGTATCGCCATAACTTTCCCATATATTAATGCTAGTTGAATCACAGATATATAATTCATTAGCAAACATTTTAGCTGATTCTTGGATATTTCGTTTAGTTAAATCGTCTATTTTACCTTTAGAACTTGAAAAAGCACCGCCAATTGAAGGAATAGCAATTATCATAACAGCTGCTAAAACTACAAGAACAGCTAATATCTCAACTAAAGTGAAGCCTTTATTATTTTTCATCTTATTTTTCCTTTCCCTTATTATTTAGTCTACTTTTTTTGAAAATAAACATCCACAATAATCTTGACGATACAAATCATATTCTTTTGCTAGTTCAATACTTCTTTTATAGCCTTCTTCTTTTTTAAAATCTGAAACCAAATAATCGATTTTATATTCTTGGGCTAATTTAAGACCTATTTCATTAATTATTTTACTATTTTTATAAGGACTGACACTTAAAGTTGTACAAAAGTAATCAAATCCCTTTTCTCTAGCTATTTGTGCGGTTTTAGCAAGTCTTAATTCATAACATATAAAGCACCTAAAACTATTCTCCGGATCATTTTCACGACCAACAATTTTTGCTTTAAACTCATTATTTAAATAATCAATATCTAAATATTTAACCGCTAAAATTTTTAATAATTTAATCTGTTCTGCTTTTCTTTTTAAATATTCTTCTTCTGGTTCAATATTAGGATTATAATAAATAACCGTAATATCAAAATCTGGTTTCAATCTTTCAATAACACTACTAGAACAAGGACCACAACAACTATGTAATAGGAGTTTTTTTCCTTTTTTATTAGATATTATCTTCTTCATTTCTTCATTATAGTTCATTTATTTTCTCCTAGTATGGGATAAATACAAAGTTCTCATAATTACCACTATCTAAATTTAAGGTCCCTTTTTTATCTTTTAAACTAGCATATATTTCCCGGTAATGAGTTAAGTTATCACATTTTGATGTATTTGTCTTGACAGTATTACCATCATTCATAAAAAGAATAAAACTATTTTCATCGATGGTTTTACCATCCTCACTCTTAGTAGGTGCATACTCTATCTCACTAATCAAACTAATGATTCCCGTGTCTAAATCTCCTAGTTTTAAAGAAAATTCTTTTAATATTTTTTCTGGGGTATAATTTATTAAAGTAGGAATCCCAATATAACCATTATTACTAATTTCTTTTCCACTACTTAGCATAATTTTATTATTGTTAGTATTAAAAAATAAGAGTTTAGCTTCTTTAACTTCAATTTTTAATTGGAATCTATAATTTTTTTTAATTGTTACTTCTTCTATTAAATCAATATTTTTCAAAATCTTTTTAACTTTCCTGGTTTTAACATTAAAGATTGAAGGATAATTTTTAATTCCAGCTACTTCAATTATTTCTGAGTCTTTAACTAAGGTATTGCCAGTAATTATTATATTTCTAATTGGTTCATTATAAATATAATAACCACAGCAACCAATTAAATAGAAAAATAAAATAAAGATAAATAGTTTCTTTTTATTTAATTTTTTTTTCTTAGTTTTAGTTTTCACTTTATATCACCTTACTTTTTATCTATTAATTCCTTTAATTCATTATAAATTATTGTACTACTGTTTTTAATAGCTACTTTATTTAAGTTATTTTGAAGTTTTTTATAATAAGTTTCGTTTTTTAAAATTTTATCAATTTTTTGTTTTAAAAGTTTTGTTGATAAATCTTTTTCTTCAATCATTTCTCCAGCTCCCGCTTCTGAAATACTTAAAGCATTATAAAATTGATGGTTATTAGCAACATACGGACTAGGAATTAAAATGTTAGGTTTTTCAAGTGCTGCCATTTCACTAATGATTCCAGCTCCAGCTCTAGAAATAATTAAATCTACATCTTTAATTAAAGCGGATAGATTATCAACATACGAGACTAGTTTAACATTTTTACTAAATTTGTTTTTCGAAAATTCTTCATAATAATCTTTTCCTGTAATATATAAAACATCATAATCTTCATTATCAATACTTGATAAAAATTCTTTCATTTTTTGGTTCATAACATTGGAGCCAAGACTTCCTTGAACAATAACAATACTTTTTTTATTTCTATTTAAACCATATTTTGTTTTAGGGACAGCCTTGATATCTACCGCATTTTCAGCACTAGGATTACCTGTTAAAATACATTTTTGCGGATTGAAATAATTAATAGTATCACTAAAACTGACGCCGATTTTATCGACTATCTTACCTAGTAAACGATTACTTTTTCCAGGAATACTATTTTGTTCGTGAATGAAAGTTTTAATTCCTAACTTTCTAGCCGCCATCATTACCGGGAAAGTAACATATCCTCCAACACCCACAACAACATCAGGCTTAAATTCTTTCATTATTTTAAGACATTTTTTACGAGCTTTTAAAATTAGACCGAAATTTTTAAGATCCCTTTTAATTAGAGTTTTGCTAAATCCATAGATTTCAATTTCTTCATATTTATAACCTGTTTCAGGAACAATATTTTTTTCCATACGATTATGGGTTCCAATATATAAAATTTCACTTTTGGAATCTAACTGTTTTATTTTATTAGCTATGGCCAAAGCTGGATAAATATGACCACCAGTTCCTCCTGCTGTAATAATAACGCGCATGCATATCACCTCTTAGTATCATTATATAATAAAAAACCTTATTTTTGCAGTA
>CAZFQF010000112.1:0-2926 GCA_964520725.1 uncultured Muribaculaceae bacterium
TTTGTCCCAACACGAGTACATACGCCTCTCATTTGTGGATGGTTGCTATCAGTAGCTTTTCTTTCTAGGCTGTTAAACCCCATGTTTAATACCGGACTTTTTTTCTTCTTAGTTTTTTGTTTTCTTTTAGTTTTAACTAATTGATTAATTGTAGGCATTTTCTTCTTCCTTCCTATGCACACTTCCTGGTGTGTAGTTTGCTCTTTAAAGTTAGGTCCTATCTAAGATAGAACCTAAAAATAAATCATGATTAATATAACATTTTATTATATGCATGTCAACTAGAAACTTTGCACTTTTAAAGAAGTTTATATCAATTTAACACGCATCAGTGCAAACAGTCGGGTATGCCTCATGAATTAAGTCATCAATATATTGTTTTAAATTATCTGGATTACTACTTGTATCATAATATACAACTAATTTTCCCATCTTATAAGCAACTATAATTGGATAATTTAATTTTTTGACATTAAATTTATCTAATAGTTCTGTATCTGTTATTTCATCAGTATCAACAAAATGAGCTTTATTAACATCACACTCACATAAAGTATCACAAAATATTTTAGCTAAATCTTTAGCTTCTGAAGATTCGTTCCCCAAAAATACCACACCAGTTTTTTCTTCAGTAAATTCTAAAAATTCGTTATAACTCATTTTATGAACTAATGTATTTTGCACTCCGTATTTATCTTGAAATTCATTTATCTCTTTTTGACTTATAGAACAACTTGCTATAAACAAGACTATTCCTAACAAAAATATTACTTTTATATAACTTTTCATTAACTACTTCCTTCCAAAGATGAATCATATTTTTTAGTCATATAATTTTCACATTTTATAAACGGTTCATACTCGTAAAATATATAATCTTTTGTAACGGTCACATAACCTCTACATTTTTCTTCATTAATATCAATACTATCTAAAAAATCATTCTGGATTAGTTTATAGCTGCTAATCGTCTTATGATTATCTGGTAATTGTTCTGGATACTGACCAAAATAAATTTTAGCCGCATCCATTAATTTTGTCTCCAAATCATAGTAAGGTTTATTTTCACTAGTTAATTTATAACCAATAAAAGTTAACGATCCAACTAAAATTACCGCTATGATAATCCAGATATATAATATTTTTTTCATAAATCACTCTTTCTAACTATCGGAATAGAAGTTTGATAACTCTTTGAGATAGTTTCATAATATTTATATACGAAGTAAATAGCTACTAATAAAAAACTACATAAAATTGTCATTAGAAATACCATCATTCGATATCCCCAACCTTTATTATTTAATTTCATAAAATCCCTCTATTAATATTATATATAACATCATAATTTTTTGCAAATAAAAAACCCTAAATAGGGATTTTATTAAGCTAATTCTACAGTAGCTCCAGCTTCTTCTAATTTAGCTTTAAGTTCATTAGCTTCATCAGCAGAAACGTTTTCTTTAATATTACCACCATTATCAGCGATAGCTTTAGCCTCAACTAAACCTAAACCAGTAATTTCTCTTATAATTTTAATTACTCCGATTTTAGCAGCTCCAGCATTTTTAAGAACTACAGTTTTAGTACTTGTTCCTTCATCAGCAGCAGCAACTGGCGCAGCAGCTACAGCCACAGCACTTGGATCAACTCCAAATTCTTCTTTCATTGCATCAACTAATTCTTTAACTTCAAGAATAGTCATTTCTTTTAGTCCATTAATGAACTCATCTTTAGTAAATTTTGCCATTTTTATCTTCCTCTCTTATTTTAATTATTTTCCTCTAATTTTTCGGCATACAAATTTAGACTTATTGATAGATTTTTTACGTGTTCTATCATCCCACCTGCAAGCATAGTAAGCAATCCTTCCATTGATGGAATTGATGCATACTCTTTGATTGTATCTAGTGAAACAATATCACCTTTAACAATTCCTGCGCGAATTTCTACACTTTTATGTTTCTTAGCAAAGCTATCTAAAGTCTTAATTGACTCTAATAAGCTTTTACCAAAAAGTATAGCATTCGGACCAGCTAGGAATTCATCTAAATCTAGTTTTTTATCAGCTAACGCTAATTTTACTAGGGTATTTTTATAAACCCTAACTTCTGAGTTTACTTCTCTTAATTCTTTTCTTAAACCAGCTAACTGCGAAACTTTTAAACCTTGGTATGTAAATAATACTACGGTTTCAGATTCGTTAATTTTATTAGTAATTTCTTTAACTGTTTCTCTTTTTAAATTAAGATTTTTCTCACTTGCCATATTTTCCTCCTTATATATTTATAAAAAAACTTTCCATAAGGAAAGTTTACTATTGTTTAGTAATTAACTTCCCTCGGTAGGATTATTAAAACATTATCTGTTCCCTACTGTCTACGGCAAAAAGTTCTTTTATTTCGTAATTATTATATTATACTATTTATTAATTGTCAAAAGAATTTAAATCAACTTTAATTCCAGGACCCATTGTAGTAGTAATAGACACGTTTTTAACAAACTTACCTTTTACACTATTAGGCTTACTCTTAATTATAGTATTCATAAAATATGTTATGTTTTCTGCTAATTTTGCATCATCAAATGAAACTTTACCAACAATAGAATGTACATTTCCATAAGAATCTGCACGATATTCTGTCATTCCGTTTTTAACATCTTCAACAGCTTTAGCTGGATTAGGTGTTACAGTTCCAGATTTAGGATTTGGCATTAGACCTTTTGGGCCAAGTACTTTACCAATTTTACCTAAAGCAGGCATCATTTCTGGTGTTGCAATAATAATATCAAAATCAAACCAGTTTTCATTAGCAATTTTATCGATTAAATCCATTTCTCCAACGAAATCTGCACCAGCTGTAGTAGCTGCAGCTGCAGCCTCACCCTTAGCTAAAACTAAAGTTTTCTTTGTTTTTCCAGTTCC
>CAZFQF010000113.1:0-2908 GCA_964520725.1 uncultured Muribaculaceae bacterium
AGTTGAAAAAGATCAAAATAAGAAGAATTCAACTGATTTTGTTCTTTGGTTTACTAAATCAAAATTTGATAATCAAGAATTAAAATGGGAATCTCCTTGGGGATCTGGATATCCAGGATGGCATATCGAATGTTCAGGAATATGTATCGCTCATGGGGGTGAATATATCGATATCCATGGCGGGGGTGTAGATAACATCTTTCCTCATCATACTAACGAAATAGCTCAAAGTGAAGCTTATGTTGGTCATAAATGGTGTAACTATTGGTTTCATAATGAGCATTTATTAGATGAAACTGGTAAAATGAGTAAAAGTAAAGGAGCAACTTTAACAGTTAGTCTTTTAAAAGAAAGAGGATATAATCCTTTAGCATTTAGATATATGTGCTTAAACAGTCATTATCGTAAACAATTAGTTTTTAGTTTTTCTTCTTTAAATACTGCTGAGCAAGGTTTTAATAAACTCAAAAATAAAATATCTTTAATAAAAAAAGAAGGAGATCTTGATGAGGCAGCATTTAGCTTTTATACACAGAAATTTATCAGCTGTTTAGAAGATGATTTAAATACAGCTAATGCAATTACGGTTATCCATGAGTTATTAAAAAACGATATGGTCAATAGTTTTACTAAACTTGAATTAATCCATGATTTTGATAAAGTTTTAAGCTTAGATTTATTAAAAAAACCTGAAGAAAGATCAGATCACGATAAGATAATTGCTTTAATTAAAGCACGTAATGATGCTAAAAAGAAAAAAGATTTTGAATTAGCTGATTCAATTAGAAATGAATTATTAGAAAAAGGAATAATGTTACTTGATACTAGAGAAGGTACAACATACAAAGTAGTAGGAGAATAATATGGACAATTTATTTATTTATATCTTAATGTTAGCTATACCTTTAATAGCTCAAGGATATGTAAGTCTAACTTATAGAAAGTTTCACAAAATAGAAAATAGTAAAAAAGTAACGGGATATGAAGTGGCTCGAGAAATTTTAGATAAAAATGATTTAAAAGATATGTATATTGTTGCCACTAAAGGAACAATGAGTGATCACTATGATTCTTCACGAAGAACAATTCGTTTATCACAAGATGTTTATAACGGAACTAGCATTGCATCAATTGCTATCGCTGCTCACGAATGTGGTCATGCAATTCAAGATAAAAACGGATATTTATTTATGAAAATTCGTTCATTTATCTTTCCTGTTGTTAAAATAGGGACTCAAAGTGCTTATGTAATTTTATTATTAGGAATCATTTTTGAGTCACTAAACTTAATTTGGATAGCAATTCTTTTAGTTTCTTTAGGTTTATTATTTCAGTTAATAACATTACCAGTTGAATTTAATGCAAGTAAATGGGCAAAAGAAGAATTAGAAAAAGATAATCTTGTTGATGCTGAGAGTCTTGAAGGAACAAATAGAATGCTAAAAGCAGCTAGCTATACATATGTTGCTGGAGTTTTAGCAAGTGGATTAGAAATATTAAGATTAATTTCAATCTTTACTAATCGTGATTAAATGCTCTAAGATTTAGAGCATTTATTATTTTCAAATAAACAATAATAACTAATAAAAAAATTGAAAAATTGATAGCTTCGTGCTATTATACAAACAAAAGGAGACATGTTTATGAAAAGAGATATATTTATTGGTGGGGCTTGGCCGTATGCTAATAATTATTTACATATTGGACATTTAGCAGCGCTACTTCCAGGGGATGTACTAGCTAAATATTATCGTGGGACAGGAGCTAATGTCATTTACGTTTCAGGTTCAGATTGTCATGGAACTCCCATAACTGAAAGAGCTAAAAAAGAAGGAACTACAGCAAAGGCAATTGCGACACATTATCATGAAGAATTTACTAAGACTTTTAATCAGATTGGCTTTGAGTATGATAAATATTCTAGTACAATGTCAGATTATCATAAAAAGTTTGTTCAAAATTGTTTTCAAAAATTAGTTGATAATGGTTATATTTTTGAAAAAGAGGTAACCCAAGATTATTGTAACAATTGTGGGACTTTTTTGTCAGATCGTGAAATAGTAGGTACTTGTCCACATTGTCAAGGAGAAAGTACTGGGGATCAATGTGATAATTGTTCAGCAGCTTTAAATAGTGAAGAAGTTTTAAACAAACATTGTAAAGAATGTGGTAATTCGACAATTATGAAAAATAATCAACATTTATATTTTAAATTACCTGCTTTTAAAGATGAATTACAACAATTAATTGAAGATAATAAATCGACTTGGAGAAAAAATGCGATTGGAGAAGCTCAAAAATATATTGATATGGGCTTAGTTGATCGTGCTGCAACTAGACAAATAGATTGGGGAGTAGACGTTCCAATTAAAGGATATGAAGATAAAAAAATATATGTTTGGATTGAGGCAGTACTTGGATATCTTTCAGTCGGACAAGAAGTTGCCGAAGGCAGAGGAATAGATTTTCAGTCTTTCCTATCCAATACTAATAAAACTTTATTAACTTACTATGTCCATGGAAAAGACAATATTCCTTTTCACACAACAATTTACCCAGCTCTTTTAAGTGGGATGAAAACGGGATATAGATTACCAGATTATATTGTATCTAGTGCTTATGTAAATTTAAATAATGAAAAAATGTCTAAATCAAAAGGGAATTTAATTACTGTAAATGAATTGTTAGATGAATTTGAAAGCGATACTTTAAGATTTTACTTTATGGCAAATGGCCCTGAACTAAAAGATGTAAACTCTTCAAAAGAAGATATTATTCAAACTCATAATAAATTTTTAGTTGGTGTTTTAGGAAATTTTGTAAACAGAAATTTATCATTTATAAGCAAGAAATTTGATGGACTTATTACTGAAGGTAATATTGATCAAACAATAATTGAAAGTACTGA
>CAZFQF010000114.1:0-2871 GCA_964520725.1 uncultured Muribaculaceae bacterium
ATCAAAAAAGTCATAAACAATTTCAGCAAGTGGTAACTCATAATAAATAGTTACTCTAGTCGGATCAATATATTCAGTTGTAATATATATTCCTCTTTTTTCCTGACAAAGTTCCATTATGGAGCCAATATACTCACTTGGTACAAAGATACTAGCTTTTACATAAGGTTCACTTATTGACTCTATTTTAACTTGTTCTGGCATTTCACATGGATTATCAATATATTTTTTTTCTTTATTAGTAAGCGTTACTTCATAAATAACTGAAGGACTAGTTGCAATAATATCAATTCCATATTCCCTAGTTATTCGTTCTTCAATTATTTCCATATGAAGTAATCCTAGAAAACCACATCTAAAACCAAAACCTAAAGCTTCACTAGTTTCTGGTTCAAAAGTTAAAGATGCATCATTTAGTTTAAGCTTTTCTAAAGCTTCTTTTAAAGGTTCAAACTTATTAGGTTCAATAGGATAGATTCCTGAATAAACCATTGGTTTCATTGCTTTATAGCCACTTAAAGATTCCTTGGCTTTATTTCTTTTAGTCGTAATTGTATCACCAACTCGAACAGTATCAATTGTTTTAATACTAGCACTAACCCATCCTACAGCGCCAGCTTTTAAGGTTTTAACTCTTTTAGGAGCCGGAGTATTGACTCCAACTTCAACAACCTCATATTCGGCTCCATTACTCATCATCACAATTGTATCACTTTCATTAATTTCTCCGCTTTTAAGACAGATAGAGGCAATAACACCTCGATAAGAATCAAAATAAGAGTCAAATATCAATGCTTTAGTCTCATTAGGGTTTTCTACTTTAGGAGCAGGAATTCTCTCTAAAACTGCATCTAAAACATCTAATACCCCCTCTCCAGTTTTACCACTGCAAAGTAGGACTTCATCTTCCCTAAAACCAAATAAATCTTTCAATTCTTTTTTTACTCTTGGGACATCAGCATTTGGTAAATCTATTTTATTAATAACCGGAATTATAGTTAAATCATTATTTAACGCTAAAAATAAATTAGCTAAAGTCTGAGCTTCAATTCCTTGTGCTGCATCGACAACTAATAAAGCTCCTTCACAGGCTGCTAAACTTCTGGATACCTCATAAGAAAAATCGACATGTCCAGGAGTATCTATTAAATGCAAAGTATAACCTTTATACTCTAATTCAACTGCATTTAATTTAATAGTTATCCCACGTTCTCTTTCAATATCCATATTATCTAAAAGCTGAGGTTTCATATCTCGGCTTTCAACTCCGCCAGTTAATTCTAAAATCCGATCAGCTAATGTACTTTTCCCATGATCAATATGGGCAATAATACAAAAATTTCTAATGTTGTTCATCTTCTTCACCTAGAGATAATCTTATCACATATCGTAAAATTTATAAATATTTTCTTCCTTCTTTTCTTCATTTAAATAATCTCGATAAAAATTATTACCTAGACTTAATAAAAAACTCTGTAATTCACTATATGAAACATTTAATATTTTTTGGTTACTAAAACCATAAAAAAACCTTATTAATTCGTTAGAACTATTACAATAAAAATTATAAATCATATTA
This sequence comes from uncultured Muribaculaceae bacterium, assembly GCA_964520725.1. GTDB lineage: Bacteria > Bacillota_I > Bacilli_A > RF39 > UBA660 > DUUS01. Next base: position 1,580 of record CAZFQF010000114.1, read on the forward strand.
TTTTCACTATCTTGTCCCTCAAAATTGTTTAATATTATTAAATAAACTAACTTTTTAGATAACAATTTTAAAAATTCAACAATTTCTTGATCAAGATGTAATTTGAGTTTATTATTTTTGCGATTAAAATCTATAAAAACAATAATTTCTTCTCCCTCTAAAATAAAATAACTCCTCAAATTAAGAGAATTAGTATTATAAGTCTTCATTATTTTATAATTATCTTTTGACTTAATAATACTTTCGAATAACTTAATTATCAAAATATTATATTTTTGACTATTAAACAACCAATAAAAACTATAAAAATTGATTAAAGAAACTGATTTTAATCTATTATGCATATATAAATATCCTTTCATATTTATATATTACAATTTTAAGATATATTTCCTTTCCATTTAATTAAAAATTTGAAAATATCCTTTATAACTTGCTAAACTTCTTAAATATTTTTCATTATCATATAAATTTAAACATAATTTTTTAGTTTAGTTGTTAACTTTGAACACGTTTGAGTTACCTCCATTGAAGTAGTTCGGCGAGGCAGACTCAAAAAGCGAAATATGCCCCAAATTTGTAGCTTTATCTCTACTATATAATTTATATTATAGTTTAGTTTAATTTTTTGACCTTTCTATTAAAATCTTAATTTGAATAAAAGTTTTTCGCTCGATTCTTTTTTATCCCCTGAAAAGAATTTCAGGGGACTTATTCAGAGCAAAGAGTTCGACATCCTAGTTATTAGTTCTGAACAATGTAAGGGTTAATACTTGTTCCTAATCCAGTTATTCGTGTCGTAGGGTTCAGAGAAACTGCGGGGCGCAGGCCGAAAGCGACGTAGACGTTGAACATGCTGAAGTAGCCACTCGAATTCACGTAGAACACCTGCGAGCCGGTCCAACTGAAGTAATACGGCGAGGCCGACCACCACCCATCGCTACTTGTATTTCGATGTAAATAATTATCAACATTAAAATTATCACTTACTCCTCCAGCATATGCTATCTCATCTGCTGTTAGTAAGCCTACTGGATTTGTTAACGCTCCATTCCCTTTGGTTGTTTCGGTTACAGTGAATGCATCATTTTTTAATCCACATTTGAAATTTGGAGTTTTTGTATTCTTTAATCTTTGATATCCGGCATACGAAGTGTTACTAGTTCCAAACCCTGTTCCTGTTGCACTTCCTCCTACTTCACTAATTAATTGTCTGTCATTACAATATATTGTATCTGCTATCTTTGATGTCTCACTTGTTAGTTTTGCTGTATACCATGTATCTAAATTTG
>CAZFQF010000115.1:0-2848 GCA_964520725.1 uncultured Muribaculaceae bacterium
TTAATTGAAGGAGTTATCAGAGGAATAGATATATTTGACTGTGTAATTCCCACAAGACTTGCAAGACATGGACATGCCTATACTAAAAATGGTAAAATTAATTTAAGAAATTCTAAATATAAAGAAGATTTTACTCCGATTGAAAATAATTGTAATTGTTATGCTTGTAAAAGTTATACCAAAAGTTATATTCGTCATTTATTGGTTGCTAATGAGACTTTTGGAGCTAGACTTTTATCGATTCATAATATTAATTTTTTAATTAATATTACTAAAGAAATAAGAACGGCGATTAAAGAAGACCGATTATTAGAATACAGAGATGAATTTAAGGAGAAATATTATGGGCAAAAATATTAAGCTAAGTTATTTAATTTATTTTATTGCGGGTTTCAGCATATTATTATTAGTTATTTCAGCTTATAAAGTAGAAAGATATCACGAAAAAAAATTATATTTAGTTATAAATAATAAAATTAAAGAAGCCGCAAAAGAATGTTATTTAAAATCTGATTGTGAAGGAAAAGTAATTTTAAAAGATTTATATAAAAAAAAATATTTAGATGAAATCGTAGATCCTGTAACTAAAGAAGTAATGGATGAAAATACTTGTTTAAATTATATTGATAAAAAGGTAGAATTCTGTAAATGATTTCTATCTTTTAATTTAATAATTTTTTGAAAGTAAGAGTTCTTAAGAAATTAATTTAATAATAAAAATATATTGACATATATACAAAAAAGTTATAAAATATCTAACAGTGTTAGGTATTTTTAGGTGAGATAATGAAAGAAAGAAAAATAGCAGAAGAAATTATAGAACATGCAATTAAAGAAAAAATTTTTGCTCCACTTGATATGATGAATGATTTAGCAAAAGGTGAAAAGGGAGTTTTGGGATTTTTACTATTTTATGGAGTTGCAATTACTTCAGGTAATTTAAGTAAAGAGTTAGATGTGAGTACGGCAAGAATAGCTTTTATTTTAAATTCTTTAGAAAATAAAGAATTAATAAAAAGAGATATTGATAAAGATGATAAAAGAAAAACCTGGATTTCTTTGACTAAAAAGGGAAACGACGTAGTTCGACAAGAAAGAGAAAAAATTATTAAAATTATTATTTTAATAATAAAAGAAGTAGGACAAGATAAATTTTATGAACATATTGAATTAATTAAGCAAATTAAAAATATTATTAAAAGAGAACATGAAAAGGAGATTTAAAAAATGGGGAAAATATTAAAAAATTTAAACAAAAAAGAGATTTTATTATTGTGCGTAGTAATCTTATTAGTTATATTTCAAGTTTGGCTAGATTTAAAGTCACCGGAATATATGGCTGAGATTACTAAATTAGTCCAAACAAAAGGAAGTAAGACTATTGATATATTAATCCAAGGCGGATATATGCTGTTGTGTGCTTCAGGAAGTCTTGCGGGAGCAATAATCGGAGGATATTTAACGGCCTTCATATCTTCGACATTTTCATTTAGATTAAGAAAAATGGTATTTAGTAAAGTAGAAGATTTTAGTATGGAAGAAATCAAAACTTTTTCAACTAACAGTTTAATTACAAGAACTACTAACGATATTTCACAAATTCAAATGTTTATGTCAATTGGAATGCAAATGTTAATAAAATCACCAATTTTAGCAGTGTGGGCTATTTTTAAAATTTTAGATAAGAGCTGGGAATGGACAGCTTTAACTGCAGGAGCTGTTGGATTTTTAATTATTTATATAATTATTATGGTTATCTTTGTTTTACCAAAGTTTAAAAAGGTTCAACAAGAAATAGATAATATCAACGGAGTTACAAGAGAAAATTTAACGGGAATTAGAGTTATAAGAGCTTTTAATGCTGAAAATTATCAAGAGGATAAATTTAATACTACTAATAATAATTTAACAAAGATTCAAACATTTACTCAAAAAATGATGTCATCGATAGGCCCAGTTATGAATTTAGTAATGTATACTTTAACTTTAGGAATTTATTTTATTGGTGCTTACTTAATTAATGAAGCTTCTATGATGGATAAATTAAATGTCTTTAGTGATATGGTTGTATTTTCAACATATGCAATGATGATCTTAATGTCGTTCGTAATGTTAGCGATGATTTTTATTCTATATCCTAGAGCGAGTGTTTCAGCTAAACGGGTTAGTGAAATTTTAAGTACTAATACTAAAATAATTGATGGAGATATAGATCGAAACTTAAATAATATTAAAGGAAAAGTTAAATTTGAAAACGTATCATTTAAATATCCAGATGCGGAAGAAAATATGCTGGAAGATTTATCTTTTGAAATTAATCAAGGAGAAACTTTTGCAGTTATCGGTTCAACCGGCAGTGGGAAATCAACTTTAATTAATTTATTACCAAGATTTTATGATGCTACTAAAGGAAATATTTTAATTAATGATATTGATATTAAGAATTATAAACAAGAATTTTTACATGGAAAAATTGGATATGTGCCTCAAAAAGCAGGAATGTTTAGTGGAACAATAAAAGAAAATGTTGCCTACGGAAATAGTAATTCTAAAGAAAGCGATAAAGATATTGAAGAAGCAATTAAGGTAGCTCAAGCTAAAGACTTTGTTGAAAAGTTAAAAGATAAATATGAATCTCATATCGCTAGAGGTGGAACTAACGTTTCGGGTGGTCAAAAACAAAGATTGTCAATAGCTAGAGCAATTGTTAGAAAACCAGAAATTTATATTTTTGATGATACTTTTTCAGCTTTAGACTATAAAACAGATTATAAACTAAGAAAAGATTTAAAAAAATATACTAATGATGCTACATGTATAATTGTTTCGCAAAGAATTGGAACAATTA
>CAZFQF010000116.1:0-2810 GCA_964520725.1 uncultured Muribaculaceae bacterium
TTTTCTCTAATAGCACATGTATTAAGTAAAACAAAATCACTATTGTTAATATCTTCTGTTTCTGCAAATCCAAGATTTTCCAAAAGAGCTTTTATTTCTTCGGAATCGTGAACATTCATTTGACATCCATAAGTTTTTATAAAGTATTTTTTTCCTGCAAATAATTTTTGACTTGTTCGGTCCTCATATATATATTCTGCTTTTTTACTTCTTCTAGCAGCTTCCTTCATATTAGGTAAATTCATTTTTATCACCACTTCTAGAAGAGATTATAACATAAAATAATAAAGAAAGAAAAAAGAAAACTAGGTTTTCTTTATTTTATTTTGATTATTTGGTTGATATCCTCTTCAATATAAGTAACATTTAACTTATCGTTTGCTTTAACAAAAGGAAGAAGATTTTCTTTAACTTTAATACTAACACGGTATTTATTAGATTCGGTATCTGTTAAGTAAAAATATGTCGTTCCATCAATCATAATATTTGTAATATTTTTAATGGTAATTATACTATCTTTTTGATTTTTAGTTCGATCTACTGCACCGCCTAAATAATTTTTAGCCGCCTCTTCGATGCCTTTAGATGAATCACTTACCGTTACTTTCTGATAATCAACTAAATCGACAAACGCATACATTTTTACTAAACCAGCATTATCTTTTAAAGAAATTATATAGGTTGGTTTATTATTTAAGTTTACTAAAATTGGAAATGTCGCCGTATAATTCATTTGTTGAACTTGTCCACGGGCTGAATCCATTGCTGAATATTCTTCTGCTCCAGGAACAGAATAGAACTTAGTTTCTTTAGTTCTTAAATTAGTTAAAATAAAACCAATATTAGATTCATCTCTAACCGCTGAGGTAATTCCTGTGGTCATATAAACATCATTGTTCATAACTAGGTAGTTATACCCATCGGTAGTTGCAACTACTCCTTTTTGTCCAAAGATTGAATTAATAAATCCATTTTTATATTTTCCCCAATCGTTAACCTGTTCAATAATAAGTTCAGCTCCATAAACATGATCAACCCAATCTGGAATATCAGTTATTTGATATTTCTTACTAGTTCCATCTACGGGACTAAAGATAATTAATTCTTTTACTTCTCTTTTTATTCCGATTCCTTTATATGATATAACTGGGATTATCCAGTATGGTTTGTTATTATCATCAACTTCAAAAGTTATTTCACCAAAAATATCTGTTGGATAACTAAATCTTAATTTGCGAAGTAAATCTTCACTAAATATTGCACTAGGAACATATCTCATTCCTTTTTCAAGTTTTTCTAAAGTAGCTTTACCAGTTACGGAATCTACTTTAATATATCCAGTTATTCCTTTTTTTCGATTAGTAAAGTATTTGAAAACATCTGCGTACTCTAACGGAGTAACTCTCTCAATATCTTCTTTATAATTAATCTGAGTATAAATATTTGAAACATCAAACTGAGAAACTAGCTCAGGTAATTGACCCATTACCCTATCTCCTAATTTCTGTGATGAATCTTTATCAAGTAAAGCTAATTTTTGAAAATCTACTGGCTTGACATCTTCGATAAAATCGGCATCTTCAATAACTTTAATTCTGTTTGCAAAAGCTTTAGAATTAAAAAATGGTGAAAATATTAAGTTCACAGCAAATATTAATAAGATAGATGCTCCTATCAAAATTAATAATACCTTGAATTTTTTATTAGGGACGTAATCATGATTACGATAAAAATTCCCTTTTACATCAAAACTACCATAATTTTTCACATTAAAAATTCCGCTAACAATTATATAAAAAATAACTATTATAAATATACTAACCCAGAAAAATGGTGCAGTAACATTAAGCGGCGGTAACATAAAATAATAATATACTAATGAAAATATAATTGTTTTTAATAAAGCTTTATATTCTTTCTTTTTCATAATATCCTCCTAATTATAATTATACACTTTTTTTATCTTTAATACTAATGAAAAAAGTAGATTAAGTTATCTACTCTCCGTTAATTCATAATTAAAAGTTTGCATGTTCATGATCCTCGCTTGGTAACTCATGGCAAATAATATCGCAAGAAGGAGGAGGTAGAATAATATCACATTTCTCTTTTCATTAATTTTCGCTAACATATTTCCACACCCTTCCGCTTACATTCTAATAATAACACGAACAATTATTCGTGTCAATACAAAACCGAAACGTTTGTTTGACTTTTTGTCTAGTATGTGTTAACATAATTTTAGGATGTGATATAAATTGGGTATAAAGATTACTAAAAAACAAGAAGAAGTTTTAGTTTTTATTAAAAAATATATTGTAGAAAATGGATTTCCTCCATCAGTTAGAGAAATATGTAGCGGACTCGGATTAAGTAGCCCAGCTACTGTTCATACGCATTTACAACAATTGGAAATTAAAGGAGCAATTAAAAAAACTGCTTCTAAGTTTAGAACGATAGAAATTATGGGTGTAAATGAATTTGCTCCTAAAGATGAAGAAATTGTTAAAGTTCCTCTTTTAGGAAAAGTAACAGCCGGATCTCCTATAGAAGCTATTGAGAACCCCGATGAATTTTTTTCGTTACCTGCCAGTTTAATCCCTAATAAAGAAACTATATTTACTTTAAAAGTTTCTGGAGAAAGTATGATTAATGCGGGAATATTAGATGGAGATATTGTTATAGTTCAAAAACAAAAAGTTGCTCGTAATGGTGATATTGTTGTTGCTATGAATGAAAACAATGAAGTAACTTTAAAAACCTTCTATAAAGAAAAAGATTACATTAGGCTACAACCAGAAAATGATTAT
>CAZFQF010000117.1:0-2767 GCA_964520725.1 uncultured Muribaculaceae bacterium
TTTCTTCCCTTTCATTTAAAATTTATGTTTCTATTAAAAATGTATGTATAAAAAAACAAATAATCACTTAAGTTTATCTGTTAATTCTAAAATTTGTTCCATAATAGAGTAATTTATTTTGATAACGAATATTTTTATTAAATAATATTTTAAAATGGTAAAATTATACTTACCTTTCGTTTCAGATCCCGCTAAAAATATTTAAGATTCTTTATATTATTATAATTCTCTTTTTATAATATTTTCCATATTATTGATATAATCGGTCATTTCTTGAACAAATTCCCTATCATTATACTCACCAATTTTAAAAAGATACATAAATCTTTTTAAAATATATTTAGCATATTTACTTTCGAAGGATCTTAAGAGCTTAAAATTTAAAGGTAGATTGTTATTAACAAGATAATAAGAAATAGTACCGACAACAATATCCCTTTTATCTGATTGCCTTAGATGATAGTTTTGAATGTATTTTGTCCTATTAATATTTAAAAATAATAAATCATATTCATCAGCAATATGTAAAAAGCAGGAAGATTCGCCATCAACAATTCCTTCACCAATATTAATCCCATATAAACCAAGAATTTTTAATTTACCTTGCACGTATTTATCATTATCTATTAAATCATCAGGTAATAAGACTTCCTTAGTTTTCATCCAATCTACTTTAACCAAAGTTTCTACTCTGCTTAATAATAAAGAGCTGGGATTATCATTTGATATTATTGTTAAATAATGCGTTGTATCATAAAAGATTGGAGATTCTTCGAAATCTGGATTTTCTATCGAAATTAGAGTTCCTTTTTTAGTTAGAAACCTAAATGCTTTTCCTTCTTCATAATCAAAAGGGTTAGTAAGATACCTATCCCAGATTTGATTTACTAAGTTTCTGATTACTAATTCATCTTTGCTTTCTTCTAAAGCATTAATTTCTTCTTCTGTTAAATATTCTAAATATTTATCTTTGATTCTTATTTTAATATTTTCTATATCCATTAGTATTCACCATTTAAAATATAACATTTTTAGAACATATTTTCTATATCTTTTGGAACTTTATCTTCTAATATTGTCCCAATTATTTTATCTTCCATTTCTTTTGTTACTTCTTTACCTGTCATATCAGATAATTTTTCAATAACAGATCTTAAAGTTTTTTCATCTTTTAACCCATTATCATTGACCATTTTTGCTAGACCAATAATCGTGTTTTTATCCACATTAGTCTTACTTTCTACTTTATCAAACATTTCATCTTTCATATAATCACCTAATATAAGATATGCCTAGATTAAAAAAGGTTTAATAAATAGTGTAGTAAAATTAAATTGTTAATGCTGTTCTTACTTACGTTCTTGAGTTATAACTTAAAAAGAGAAGGAACGTAATCTTTTAAATAAACCAACAATGATTATATTTTTCATTAATAATCTGCATTCTCTTTTAAATCAATTTCACTTAGTAAACGACTTGATATCGCATCAGCATGATTAAATAGATATTCGCACATTTTTGTTCTAACTATACCAAATTCTAATAGGCCTATATTACCATTTTTCAAATATTGTTTATATCCAAAGCTACTCTTAAGCAATTGGAATAAATAAATATAAGGCATAAATTTTAAATCATATTCATTTAAACTAACATATTTCTGAAATTCAGTAACGTATTTTAATAAATTATCGATATCAAATTTACCATCTATACATTTTTCATCGATATAACTATAAGATCTTATGATTTCCCAGACCATCGGCATATCACACGCTGCTACAAAATCAATTATCGCTTTTATTTCATTGTTATCATATATAAATTGCATAACGCTGTAATCACCATGAGTAAATTTAATACTAACCTTATTAATATCACTAATATCTAAATCTTTTAAATTCTGAATTATTTTAATTTTTTTAAGTAAATCATGTTTAATAGTTGATGCATTCTCATCAGCCATATCAAGATTATCAAGTAATTCCTTGTATTTTAAGATAACATTTGCAGAATCTAAATCGAACCAGCCTGCAGTTTCTAATTCATACAGATGTTCAAAATCCTCTAAAGCTTTCACCATTTTTCCCAAATACATAGCTGAGTCTAACATTTCTTTTTCATTACCAATATTTTTTTCTTTTGTTGTTCCTTCTATATAATCCTGCATAATTACTACGCAATCATTATAAATAATAGAAAATTCTCCATTAATAGTTTCTACATATCTTGGAGTTGGTATCTTCCTGTAATTTAGAAAATTAATTATACTAATCTCTCGATTTATTTCTTTTTGAGAATATTTGTCTTGAAAATATTTAAATATTAATTTTCGTTTCAATGTTTTAATAAGATAAATATCTGCTGTGCCTCTATTAATTTCTTCGATAGAAATAATATCCGAAATACCGTAATTTTTTTTAATTATATTATTAATTTCTTGTTCAGTTAATTTTTTCACTTTAAATCCCTACCATTCATATTTATATCAATAATAATGATATCACATAAAAAGAATAGTTATATAAAACTATTCTGATTTAATTTTATCTTTTCCGCCCATATATGCTCTTAAAGCTACCGGAATATTGATTGTTCCATCTTCATTTACATTATTTTCTAAAAATGCAATTAAACCGCGAGGAGTTGCAAGCAAAGTATTATTTAGAGTATGTAATAAAGTGTTTTCTCCGTTGATTTTAGATCTAATTCCTAATCTTCTGCTTTGCGCATCTCCTAAATTAGAGCAACTTCCTACTTCAAAGTA
>CAZFQF010000118.1:0-2763 GCA_964520725.1 uncultured Muribaculaceae bacterium
CTCTTTCTGTGGAATCGATTTTTCACAAAATATGATTAAGGTTGCTAAAAAAAAGAACTTAGGTAACAAAAATAGCAGTTTTTATAAACTTGATATGAATAATTTAACTAAATTAGATAGTAAATTTGATCTAGTTTATTCAAATAGTCTTAATTGGAATCCTGCTTTTGAGAATATTGATGACACATTTGATCAAATAAAAAAAGTAATAACAAAGGACGGTATACTAATAATTGATATACCAAATCCGAATAAACTGCTTACTTCTGAGTACCCTATTTATACCAATAGCGTAGCTAATGAAAACGCAGTAATAATAAAAACAACTCAATATCTAAATAGAGATATAAAATCAGCTAACAAAATTCTTAAAATGTATCAATCCTATAATATAATTAATATAAAATCTATGAAACAGAAGACCATTTCGCATATTATGAATCTTTTATATTTGGAAGTTGAAACTTTAAAACTAATCGCAGACAGACATGGATTTTATATTACCGATATATATTATGAATATGATACCCTAAATGAAATTGACAGCAATACAATCCAAATAAAGTTTAAACAGGTGCATGATGCTTAAAAAAAATATAGGAATACTAAGTGGCTCTTTAAAAGATTTAGATATTGTTGATTATCTCCCAAATGAAAATTATATTTGTTATAATAACTATTTTAAAGATAATAGGCGTAAAGATATAAACGTTGGGATAGATTTTCTAATAAGCAATGATTGTTTAAAAATATTAGTAATATCGTTAAGCATTTTAAATTATATTAATGAAATAAAGGAACAATATCCAAATATTTCTTTTATAGTAGATTATAAAGATTTAAAAAGATTTGATTGTTTAGAAAAGAAAACAATAATTCTTTATAATCTTACAGACGAATACGATTCTAAAATATATAAAAATAATCAAATAATTGACTATAATAAACTAAATACTTTTAGAAAAGATGTTTCACCAAAAAGGACAGTTAATACAATTAAAAAAATATTAAAGGAAAATAAAATTAAAGTTAAGGAAAAAGGAAAAAGAAAAAATCTAAATGGAGTATATTCATTAAGATTGGAACTTAGTAACAAAAAAGGTTCAAATGGAAAAGGACTATCACGTATTTTAGCAAAAGCATCTGCTTACGCAGAATTAATGGAAAGACTTCAAAGCAAGATGTTAGATAAATCAAAAGTAAAAGAGTCTAAAACAAATATTACAGATCTAAATAACAAATACTTTGATTCATTATTATTTAATACTCCCAGAGAATATAAAGAAAAGTTTTTTGATCTTGATAATGTTTATTTTGAAACAGAAAAATTACTTAACCTTAAAACGAATAAGTTTGTTTCTGTCCCTTTAAGTGCTGTAAACTTTTTTTGTCATACGAACGGGCTTGCTTCAGGAAATAGCTTTTCAGAGGCTGTAACTCAAGGTATTTTTGAAATCTTAGAAAGATATTGCTATAAATATTTGCTAGACAATAATCAAAAAGTTAAAAATATTAACATAAATAAATATCCCATTAACAAAAAAAACAGAGAGTTACTTAATGAACTAGAAAAACTAGGGTACAAATATTATATAAAAGATTGTTCTTTAGAAAAATACCCAGTTGTTGGTTTATTAGTATTGAGTTCCGATGAAACAAAATACACATTTACGATTGGAGCTGATTATTCTTTTGATATTGCACTTTCCAGATGTATAACTGAAATGTTTCAAGGAATGACAGTAAAAGATTTAAATCAAAAAATGATTAAAAGGATTCCATTGACTATTTTAGACAATAAATACAAAAATGATTATTTATCATATAATTGGTTAAAATGTTTTAATAATAATGCTGGGAATTTACCAAATGGTTTCTTTTGCAAAACCGAAACTTTAATAAAAAAACTTAATTTTAAAAATTATTTAATAAAAAACGATGAAATTTTAGAATGTTTGAAAGAATCCATAGAACAAGATATTCTAATAAAAGATTATAGTAATCTAGGGTTTGATACGTATAGAATTTACATTCCATATATGAGTTCGGTCGATTGCTATGATATTGTAGATTTAAATATCACAAAACATTTTAATAAGCTTACTACTATTTATAAAAATATTACTACCAGTAGCAATGATGAAATTAACTTTTTTGTAGATCAGCTATATGAAGCTTGTCATAGTATAAAATATGATCAAATGGTAAAACCTAGCGATATGTTTCATGTAGAGGAGACATCAAATTATTATAAATTGGATTTCACTAGTTTGCTAATATTATTAATGATTAAACTAAATAGAAAAATCGAGTTATCAAACCTCTTAACTTTTAAATTAAATAACTTTCAACTTGCTAAAAATAAAATAATAACATATAAAATCTTTATTAATAAACTTCTTAATAAAAATATATATAAAATCAACAATCCTTATATCGAAAACCAAGCGGATGAAATATTTGATAATATCGATACATATATTTTAAAACTGAATCCTCAATACATTAGCAAGGAAACTCCAAGTCTTTTCAACAAAAAAAGTTCACTTTATTAAGCGAACTTTTTTTAATTAGCACTGATCAGAACAATTTCCGTGACCAGCCATTGACATAGATTCAAGTTTGTTGAAATCGTTTAAGTTAATTAAAATATTATCTGACTTAAACAACTTACCTAAAAACTTCTTTATAATCTCTATCATAGTCTCACCCCCTTATTATTTTTTTTTTCTAGCTTATTTATTAATCCAACATTACCATCTA
>CAZFQF010000119.1:0-2555 GCA_964520725.1 uncultured Muribaculaceae bacterium
TACTTCCCAAATCTAAATCATCAAAATCAAATCCTCCAAAACCACCAGAGAATCCGCCGCCACCAAAACCACCACCATTATTTTCAAAAGCAGCACTGCCGAATTGATCATATTGTTTACGTTTACTATTATCTCCTAATATTGAATAGGCTTCACCAATTTCTTTAAATTTCTCAGATGCTCCAGCTTTTTTATTTACATCTGGATGGTATTCTTTTGCTTTCTTTCTAAAAGCGCTTTTTATTTCTGCATCACTTGCATTTTTATCAACGCCTAAAATATCATAATAATCTTTTTTTGCCATATTACTCCTCGCTTATTCTATTAAATTCGTCTATTAAGTAATCCATGTAGTCAATAGCTTCATTTATTACTTTTGGTTTAGTTAAATCAATTCCCATCTCTTTTAATAATTCAAGTGGATAGTTTGATTCTCCTTTGGTTAAAAATTCTAAATATTTTGTTTTTAATTTTTCATTTCCAGCTAAAATATTTTTGGCTATATAAACAGCACAGCTTACTCCGGTTGCATATTTAAATAAATAATATGGACTGAAATAATGCATTCTTCTAACCCATAAAATAGCAGCATCACTAGTCATTTTTACTTCGTTACCATAGTAAGACTTGCGAATATCATAAATAGTTTGACTTAAAATTTCATGGTTTATTTCTTCATCTTTTTCTAATTTTGCAAATATTTCATTTTCTAATTTTCCTTCAATACAAGCATCAAATAAATTATCTTGTATTGTATGAAGAACATTAGAAATTGCTGTTAGTTTTAAATCTTTATCTTTACTATGCTCAGCTATATAATTAGAAAATAAAATTTCATTAGTTAAAGATGCAACTTCAGCAACTATAATATCGTTATTTGCCTCATGAGATGCTTGAACTGCACTTAAATAAAAGTTTGCTGCATGACCTAGCTCATGAGCAAGAGCACTAACGTCATTAAATTTACCGTAGTAATTAGTAAGAATTAACGGATTATTTCCATAATTTGTAGTTGCATAAATATTTGATGTTTTTCCTTTATAAATCCCGAAATCTATCCATCTTTCATCAAAAGCTTTATTAATTATTTCAACATAGTCTTCACCCAAAATAGCTAATGAGTTTGTTAAAAGAATTTTTGTTTCTTCAACAGTAAAAGTTAATTCTGTATTTACAAGTTCAGCTCTAGTATCAAAGTATTCTAATGATTCTAAAGCTAGACTTCTTTTAACCATTTTAAAGTATTTTTGATAAATATCTAATCTTTTTTCAATGGTTTTATATAAATTATTTACTACTGAAACTGGGATATTAGATGTAAATAAATCCATCTCTAAAACAGATTTAAATTTATAAACCTCTGCAACATTTTTAGCATTTTTCATGCTAGCAACTAAATTCATTCCATAAATAACTTCATATTCTTTTAATCTTGAAGTTAACATTTCATAAGCTTCTTTTCTTGTGTTACGGTTTTTATTAGTAATTATCTGGCGATAGTTACTATTTAATAATTCTGTTTCAACTCCATCTACAATTAATGTTCCAAAGTTAAGAGTTGCATTAGTTAAAATATTGCTTAAATTCTCATTAAGATCGTAAGTTGCTGTTAATTTGGAAACAATTTTTTCTTCAATTTCACTTAACTCATGATCTTTTTCTCTTAAAAGGTTACTAAGATAGAATTTATATTTTTTTAAAGTGGGAGAAGAAATATACTTATTTAATATCGTTTTACTTCCTTTTAAAATCTCTGGTTTTAAATAAGCAGAAATATCCGTAAATTTACAAAATAAGGAAGTGATTTTATCTAACATTAAAGAGTAACTACTATTATCAACTTGTTCACTGTTTTTAGAACTAGCATAACAATAAAGTTTATTAATTTTAATAATTGTATTAAAATAGCTTTCTAAAGCATTAAATAAACTGTTTTCTGATTCTAAAACACGATTTTTGGAATCTGTAATTTTATTTAAAGTTGTTTTAACTTTCTTTAATTCTTTTTCCCAGTCATTATCGGTCTTAAATCTCGTAGTCAAATCCCATTTATAGATTTCTTCTATTTCTTCACGGCTATTGTAATTCATATACTTTCTCCTCCACAAAAAGTTCTAGTCTGGCTAGAACTTTTTTTATTTTTCAACAAATTCTGCTTCTTCCGGCTCATCTTCAGATTTATCATCGTTGTCTTTGTTTTCTTCTTGAGCTTTTTTAGCAGCTTCTTCATATACTTTTGTTGCTAAAGCCATCGCTTTTTCATTTAATTCTTCAGTAGCTTTTTTAATATCTTCAATATCATCGCCTTCTAAAGATTTTTTAACAGCTTCAACTTTTTCTTCTGTTTCTTTTTTCTCATCGTCGGTTAATTTTTCACCAAGATCTTTAATAGCTTTTTCACAGGCGAATATTGCGCTATCAGCTTCATTACGAACATCAGCACCCGCTTTACGTTTTTCATCAGCTTCTTTATTAGCTTCAGCTTCTTTCATCATCTTATCAATTTCTTCATCAGATAAATTTGTATTAGATGTAATAGTAATTGATTGTTCTTT
>CAZFQF010000120.1:0-2525 GCA_964520725.1 uncultured Muribaculaceae bacterium
TTATTTTTATGGGAATATTTAATGCTTTTAATGCTCGAACTAAACATATAAATTTATTTTATGATTTAAGAAAGAATAAAGTGTTTCTTATCGTGTTTTTGCTGGTAGCTATTATTCAAATATATTTTATCTATTATGGTGGGAATATATTTAGAACTTATGGTTTAACTAGTTTAGAGTTAATACTGGTTTTAACAATAGCATTTAGTGTTATTCCTGTAGATATAGTTAGAAAAATATATTTAAACAAAAAAAATAATAAAGATTATATTTAAATTTATTATTTAATAAATCTATTATAAACATATTTTGTATCATTAATTATTATAAAACCATCTTTATCTAAAGATTTAATTAAATCTTTTTATCTTAATATTAAAATTGAAAACCTATATGGTTGATTCCTAATTATTATAATTACTTTAAATTTATCATAACATCAGAACTAAAATAATTTTTTTAGACAATTTAACTATTTTTTAGGGTAAAAGCCCTTATCGATAAGGACATTTATCATATGATAAATTGGAGGAGATAAAATGTATATTAATATTGACGAAGAATTTTTAATGAAAAACTATTTTAATCTAAGTCAAGAAGAAGAAATTCTGAATCCTAAAGAAGGATTAACAATTGGAAATCTTTTTTATAATCTTTATAGTCCTTATAAAAATTATAAACCAAATGCTCTACAAGCAACCACTGAAAAAGATCAAATATTGTTAAGAATTCAAGAACTTGACTTTGCAATAAATGATTTGCAATTATATTTAGACTTACATCCTGAAAATAATGAGTTATACGAATTATTTAAAAAATACGTTGCGGAATCAAATAAACTAACTGATTATTATTCAGATAAGTACGAACCTTTAGAAATTAATAAAGATAATTGTCAAAGTTATCAATGGTATAAAGAGCCATGGCCATGGGAGGTAAAAAATGTTTAAATATTCAAAAAAATTACCTTACCCAATTAATATTAAAAGAAAAGATATTAAAATGGCTAAATATATAATTACTCAGTTTGGAGGTCCAAATGGAGAACTAGGAGCATTTTTAAGATATTTTAGTCAAAAGTTTAACATGCCAACTGCTGAAGGTCAGGCTTTACTTAATGATATAGCTGTTGAAGAAATGGGTCACTGTGAAATGATCTGTACAATGGTTTATCAATTATTAAAAGGAGCAACTATTGAAGAATTAAAAGAAAATGGTTTATCAGGAAATTATGCTGAGCATGGAATGGGTATATATCCATGTGATAGTAATGGGATACCATTTACTGCAGCTACTTTGCAATCAATCGGCGACCCTTTAGCTGATTTAGCTGAAGATATGGCCGCTGAAGAAAAAGCTAGAGTTACTTATGAACATTTAATAAATTTAACTAAGGATGAAGATTTAATTAATCCACTTTTATTCTTAAGACAAAGAGAAGTTGTACATTACGATAGATTTAAAGAACTATTTGATAAATATAAAAAAATGGGATATTAATGAAGAAAAATTCTTCATTTTTATTTTTTATTATGATATAATATTATAATAGAAAAGAATATTAAAAAGTGGCAAGGAGCCGATATTAATGTCAGAGAAAATTAAATTAAAAAGAAGATATTTTAGGTTGATTTTATTGTTATTTACGGTTGCCTTAGTAACAATAATTAGCAGTAATTTATATAAAAATTATTCTAAAAACGCACTTAATAAGAGTTATATTTCAAAGTATGTTTCTAATGTTCAATTTAATGAATTAAAAAATGTTATGCTAGAACTTAGCAGTGATGCATTTTTATATATTAGTTACACAGGTAGTCCAGAAGTTAGATCATTAGAATTAAAAATGAAAAAGACATTAAAAGATAATGAGATAATAGATAATTTTATTTATTTAAATGTTGATGATTTAATAAAAGATAATGCACATATAGATAAATTAAACGCAGCTTTAGCACTTGACAATTATAAAATAGCTAAATTACCAGCTATCGTATATTATAAAGATAATAAAGTAGTAGATTTAATTGATAGTAAAGAAAGTTTTTTAGATAATGGAAATTTTGTTCAATTAATTGAGAAATATGAAATAAATAAATAACTAATTGATTTTTAAGGTTAGATAATCTAAGATGCTAATTTTAATTTCATAATTTGCAGAATACAAATATCTTATAAGAGATAAGTATCTCAATAATTTACACCAATTGTTACAGGAAACAATTAGTTTAGTTAATAGATAAAATCATTATAAATATATTTTATCATTCTTAAGTCAAGAATTAGCTGAGCGGGAAAGAAAAGAAATGTACGCTGAAGATACCCCAAAATGGGTAGATCAAGATAATTTTCTCGTTAATATAAATATTAATAACCTTAGTTAGGTTATTTTTTAGGAAGTGATATTATGTTAAATGTAGTCTTATTTGAACCAGAGATACCTGGGAATACTGGAAACATTATGCGCACATGTGTGGCGTCTAATACCAAACTCCACTTAATTAAACCATTAGGTTTTTCTTTAG
>CAZFQF010000121.1:0-2522 GCA_964520725.1 uncultured Muribaculaceae bacterium
ATTGCATCCACTAGTATGTGCAGCATTTAATGCTGACTTTGATGGAGATCAAATGGCGGTTCATGTTCCTTTATCAGAAGAGGCTAAGGCTGAGGCAAGAATCTTAATGTTAGGTGCTAATAATATCTTAAAACCATCAGATGGTAAACCAATTGTTACTCCATCTCAAGATATGGTTTTAGGAAACTATTACTTAACAACTGAAGATGTTGGTCTTGAAAATGAAGGAAAAGTTTATAAGAATGCAAATGAAGCAATTATGGCTTATGATCGTAAAGAAATAACTTTACATACCCGTATTGCTTTACCAGTAAGTTCATTTAAATATAAAATTTTTATGGATGAAGTTAAAGATAAATATCTAGTAACAACAGCCGGGAAATTAATTTTCAATGAAATATTACCAGATACTTATCAATATATAAATGAGGCAACTAAAGATAATATTGAAGGAATTACTCCTTTAAAATACTTCTTAGAACGTGGAACTAATATTCCTGTGGCAATCAGTGAGATGCCGGAAGTAGCACCATTTACAAAGAAGAATTTACAAAGTATTATAGCTCAAATATTTAAAAGATATAAAACAACTGAAACAAGTATTATGCTTGATAAGTTAAAAGATTTAGGATTTAAATATTCAACTATTGCTGGTATTACTTTCAGTTTATCAGATATTATAATTTCTGAGAAAAAAGAAGAATTTATAGCTGTTGGTCGTGAAAAAGTTGATAAAATTAATAAACAATTTGCTCGAGGATTAATTACTGAAGAGGAAAGATTTGCCTCAGTTTGTGAAGTTTGGAATGGCGTTAATAGTCAAGTTCAAAAAGAATTAAAACAAATTACCGAAACAAATCATGAAAACCCAATCTTTATTATGATGAACTCAGGAGCAAGAGGTTCAATTAACCAATTCTCACAAATGGCCGGGATGCGTGGATTAATGGCTAAACCAAATGGTGAAGCTGTTGAAATCCCGATTACGACATCATTTAGAGAAGGATTATCAGTTAATGATTTCTTCTTATCAACTCATGGAGCTCGTAAAGGTTCAGCTGATACAGCGTTAAAAACTGCGGATTCAGGATACTTAACTAGAAGATTAGTTGACGTAGTTCAAGATATTTTAATTAAAGAAAATGATTGTGGATCAATTGCTGGATTAATCGTTAGTAATTTTGTTGATGATAAAGACGGCTCGATTATTGAACCGCTATCAGAAAGAATTTTAGGAAGATATACTGCTAAAAAAATTATTCATCCCGAAACTAAAGAAACAATTTTAGATAAAGGTGAAATGATTACTGAGAATATTGTTTCTAAAGTTGAAAAAGCTGGCGTTAAACAAGTCGAAATTAGAAGTATCTTAACTTGTAAATGTGCTAAAGGGTTATGTCAAAAATGTTATGGATCTAACTTAGCAACTGGTGTTCTTGTTGAAACTGGAGAAGCTGTTGGAATCATGGCTGCTCAATCAATTGGTGAGCCTGGTACTCAGTTAACTATGAGAACATTCCACCAAGGTGGTGTTGCTGGCGGAGAAGACATAACTCAAGGTTTACCAAGAGTTGAAGAATTATTTGAAGCTAGAATTCCAAAAGGAAAAGCAACTATTGCTGAAATAACTGGTAAGGTTGAAAAGATTGAAGAAGCTAGTGGTAAATATAAGATAGTTGTGGTAAATGACATTGATTCCCATGAACATGTAAGTAACTATGGGGCAAGAATAAGAGTTAATATTGGTGATATAGTTAATGCTGGAGATAGATTAACTGAAGGAGCTATTTCTCCTAAAGAACTTTTAGCAGTAACTGATCCAATAACTACACAAGAATATATTTTAAAAGAAATTCAAAAAGTATATAAATCTCAAGGTGTTGATATTTCAGATAAACATATTGAGATAATTGCTAGTAGAATGATTAATAAAGTAAGAATTACTGATGAAGGTGATACGGACTTTGTTGAAGGATTATCTGTTTCATTAAGAGAATTCACTGACCGTAATAAACCATATATCTTAGAAGGAAAAGTACCAGCAACAGCTCGTCCAATTCTTTTAGGAATTACAAAATCATCATTAGAAACTGATTCATTCTTATCAGCTGCATCATTCCAAGAAACAACTAGAGTATTAACTGATGCTGCGGTTAGAGGAAAAACTGATTACTTACGTGGATTAAAAGAAAATGTTATTATTGGAAAATTAATTCCAGCTGGAACAGGCGCTAAACAATATAATGACATTAATATAATGTTAGAAAAAGAGTTTAAGTCTGATGAACCAAGTGAAGTTTTAGAGCAACAATTCTTAGATGAAGAAAACTCTGAAGATATTATTGAGAAAATTGTTGAAGAAACTACTGAAGTAGTTATTGAAGAAGAAACAAAATAGTTTCTTCTTTTTTATAATTATTATAGGAAAGATTGCTAATAAACTTCATTATAATTGACTAAACAAGAGATAAGTAATACAATTATAATCAGTGATACTTATGAAAAATTATAAAAAAATAGTT
>CAZFQF010000122.1:0-2515 GCA_964520725.1 uncultured Muribaculaceae bacterium
TTATCCATTAAAAAATCCTCCTTATATACTTTATGTCTATAATGAGGATAATATCTAAAATTTATTCATATATTCTTTCAATTCTTAATTTATCCGCAAGGGTTGCAATAAACTCAGAATTAGTCGGTTTGGCACGATCATAATCAACAGAATGACCAAATATGTCTTCCATTAAATCATAATCTCCTCTGGACCAACTAACTTCAATTGCATGTCTAATTGCTCTTTCTACTCGGCTAGTAGTTGTATTATATTTTTCAGCTATTTCAGGATATAATTCCTTAGTAATAGCTCCAATCATTGAAGGCTTATTATACATTAAATCTATTCCATCTCTAATATACATATATCCTTTAATATGGGAAGGAATGCCAAGTGAGTGTAATAATGTTGTAATAGCTTGTTTCAAGTCTCTGTCAGCTATTGTTAACTCATTTGTTAAACTTTCTGCGGTACTTAGAATATGTTTTTCTAAGGCCTCAAACTTAAAAGGTTTAAGCATATAATAGTTTACACCGACTTCTGTACATTTTTTGATAACCTCTAAAGAATTCATTCCAGTAATAACTATACTCTTTTTATTAATTTTCTTTTTCTTAAGTTCTTCTAAAACGCTAAGTCCGTCCATTTTGGGAATTATTAAGTCCATTACAATTAAATCATAATTTTGCTGATTTAATACTAATTTACTTAAAGCTTCCTCTCCATCATAAGCTTCTCCTACAACTTCTATTACTGCGTGACTACTAAAATACTCTTTTACTTCTTTAACAACTTCTTGGTTGTCATCAACCATAAAAACGCGTATCTTCTTTTCCATTTTATTCCCTTCTATTCAACTGCACGCTAGATTCATTATAATATAAATAGCGTCAATATACCAGAAAATATTTTGTCAACTTTTGTAAAGTATTGTCAATGTATGTCGAATAATATTGCTTTATATAAAAAAGCTACTTATTACTAAGTAGCTCTATAATTATTTTTTATCTTAAACTATCTAGAACTAAGAAATCACTTTATATGGATTAGAAATACTTCCTTCGCCCGTAATTTTTACTGTTGATGATAAGTTTATTATTGGCCGAGCACCTGCCATAATATAGTCTACTACATCTTGTGCTAAACGTCCCGATGCATCAATATAAAATCCAAAAGTAATAAATTCATAAGCAAGTGGCGACATTGTCCAATAATTCATATTATTTTGTAAATAATTATCAAGATTCTTAACATTAAAAGTTATCCCTCCTAGGGTTAATTCGTCGGCTGTTATTAGACCTACTGGATATGTTAACGCCCCATTGCCTTTTGCTGTATCACTGACCGTGAATCGGTCATTCTTTAACCCACATTTTAGAGTTGGTGTTTTGTTTGTTACTAATCGGTAATATCCAGCATACCATGTTTCACTACTTCCAAATCCCGTTCCCGTTGCTGCTCCTCCTACTTCACTACGTAACTGGCGATCATTACAGAAAATATTATCTACTATCATATTTGTATATCCTGTTCCATTAATGTCAGTTGCATACCAGTTATCTATTGCCGTTTTTATTGTACTGTTTGTTTCATTGGTTGTTGCTTGCACTCTTGATGTTGATGCTACTCCTGATGCTCCTCCATACTTGTAACCTTCATATTTATTATCGGTACTATAGGAGTTATACTGAATCCCATTTATAGCTATTGTCTCACCACCTGAATTATTTATTGAACAGTTATTTCCAGGACACGTTCCATTATACATTATGCGGATGCTTCCATCACCATTGACTCTAATTATCTTCCATTGATGATTAGCAAATATTAAATTGTTTTTTTAACATTTCCTTCGCTCCTCTGTAATAATACGAAGTTCCATATTCATCTGCCGCAAGATATAATCCGGTATCACTTAAATCATAGGCTTTAATTACCTTTTCGTATTTTGTTGCATTTGTTACACTTGTTCCACTTACAGCGTTTATTTTATACATTGTTACACAATTAGAAAAGTTGCTATCGCCACAAGTATAATAGCCTATATATCCTGTTCCATAACTTTTATTGGTTTCATAATTTGTTAAGGTATATGTTCCTGTTGTAGCATTAAATGTATATCCGTTCCCTATAGTTCTATTACTACTACTTGTCATGGTTGTTGTGTATTCACTTGTTTTTTCTTTATAATTTAATATTCTTGGAGCTATCTTACTAAAGTCTGGTGTTGATTTAGTACTTATTGTTTGGATTCCTCCTCCTTGAGCTAAGATATTATCTCTTAAACAATCGGTGCAGGCCATATCGGAAATTGCCACATGGGCTTTAAAGCTCTTTCCTTGATCTTCGTTTTGGTTTTCTCCACTTTCAGGAAAGTACACATTTAACGTATAGGTATGAACTTTAGTTCCGCTTGTTTCATTAAAGTATCCTACTCCTAGCAAATTAGCTGTCGGTCCATAATATAAATCTTTCGCATCACTTATTGCGGGAACTACTTGCCCATTTGCTCCTGTGTTTGTACTTGTTAATT
>CAZFQF010000123.1:0-2503 GCA_964520725.1 uncultured Muribaculaceae bacterium
CACGTTATATCTTCATAAATATTTATTGCTTGTGGTATATTTATGCGGTCTAAATCACTCGTTGACAACAGCAAATCTTCTAAGGAATCAGGATCCTTTTCCTTTAGTTCTTTAATCATTTCATCAAAAGAATTAGAATTCGCACTCGTTAAATCTTCTAATAAATTTGGGGCATTTTTTATTAAAGATATTAGGTAGTCTTCTATTAATTTAACATATAATAATTTTCGGACTAGTTTAATTAACATAATTGGAAAAGCGAGTAAAGCTAGTGAAGTCATATTATACACCCCTCTATTAAAGTTAGTAATTGATAAAGCTTATAACCATTCTTATGATGATAAAAGAGAAATGGATGAACTTTACTTACTATCTGCGCTTTTAAATGAGTCAGATGGAATTGCATTACGTATTGTTGATAATATGGGGATTGATGTTAAAGATATAACTAAAGAATTAAAAAAACCAATCTTAGCAAATGAACTAGGAATTAATTTAAATAATAAAGTTTCGGATGAGAAAATTTATTTAAGAGAAAAAGAAATCGAAGAAATAATGCAAATCCTACTTCGCCGTAATAAAAATAATCCGCTGTTAATTGGGAAAGCCGGAGTTGGAAAAACAGCTGTCATCGAGGAGCTAGCTCGCAGAATAAAATCGGGAAATGTTCCTGAAATATTAAAAGAAAAAGAAATTATTTTAATAAATACTAGTACTTTAATTGCTGGGACTAAATATCGTGGCGAATTTGAAGAACGAGTAAATAATCTTGTTAAAGAAGTAATTAATAATAAAAATATTATTTTATTTATTGATGAGATTCATAATATTGTTAAAACAGGAGCATCAGATGGCTCAATAGATGCAGCTAATATTTTAAAACCTTATTTAGCTAGAGGAGAGCTTTCAATAATTGGAGCAACGACTACTGATGAATATAATGAATATATAAAAAAAGATTCCGCTCTAACAAGAAGATTTGCTCCAATTACAATTAAAGAACCATCAGATGAAGATATGGAATATATTTTAAATCATCTCAAAAAAAGTTTTGAAAAATATTATAATTTACAAATCAGTAAAAAAGCAATTATAACGTTAATTAAAGAATGTGATATTTATTTTCCTAATTTATGTAATCCTGATAAATGTATTGATATTTTAGATACAACGTGTTCAAAAAAAACTTTAGATAATTTTCAAAATAAATTAGAGAAAATCTTAATTAATTCCGAAGATATTCATGAAGTAATTAGTTTAAGAACCAATCTTAAAAATATTGATGAAAATAAAATCAAAAAAATTAAAGAAGAGTTATTTGTTAATTATAATGAGCAAATGATTAAAAATATCTTAAGTATTATTAAAAATAACAAACCAAATAGATATATGATTTTAGAAGGTAAAGAACAAAATAAAAAAGAAGAAGTCTTGAAATTAATTGCTAAAAATTTAAATATAAATTTAATAAAAATTGACTGCTTAGAATATAACGATGAATATAGTTTAAATAAGCTTTTAGCTAATAATTACTTATATGATCAAATTAGTGAAAATCCTTATTCCATAATTATTTTTAATAATTATCAAGATGCAGGAAAAGTCTTATATAATTTAATTAATACAATGACAAAAAATGGTTATATTTCTAATAATAAAAATGAAAAGTTAATGTTAAATAATACAATTATATTTTTACTTGATAACACCGTTAAGTCTAGTATCGGATTTAATAATGAGAAAAATCTTTTATTTACTAGTTAAAAATGTTAAAATATTAAGTATTGGAGGGTAGTAATGAAAATATACAATACTTTAACAAAAATAATTGAAGAGTTTATTCCCCGTGAAGAAGGAATAGTAAAATTTTATACTTGTGGCCCAACGGTTTATCATGACCAACATATTGGAAACATGCGAAATTATATCGGTCATGATGTTTTAGATAAAACTTTAAGATTTCTTGGTTATAAAGTTACAAGAATAATGAATATCACTGATGTGGGGCACTTAACCAATGATTCAGACTATGGTGATGATAAAATGGTTCAAAGTGCTAAAGTCCAAAACAAATCAGTTATGGATATTGCGACGTATTATACTGATCAGTTTTTTAAAGACTTTGATTTATTAAATAACAAGGTTCCCGAAATAGTTGCACCAGCAACCACTCATATCCATACTTATATTGAAATGATTGAAAAATTAATTGCTAAAGATTATGCATATGTATCAGGTGGGAATGTTTATTTTGATACTTCTAAACTAGCCGATTACTATCAGCTTACTAATCATAAAGAAGATGATTTATTACTTGGAGCTAGAGATGGCGTTGAGGAGGATAATAATAAAAAAAATAAAACTGACTTCGTTCTTTGGTTTACCAAATCTAAATTTGATAACCAAGAGCTAAAATGGGAGTCTCCATGGGGAGTTGGATATCCAGGATGGCATATTGAGTGTTCAGGGATTTGTATTCATCATGCTGGGGAGTATGTTGATA
>CAZFQF010000124.1:0-2433 GCA_964520725.1 uncultured Muribaculaceae bacterium
TAGCACTGTTTATATCATTATTATTACTAGTGACAGGGTGTGGAAAAGGTGATAATACTAATGTTAAAGATGAATTTATTAAGAATATTGAAAAAAGGAATTCTTATTTAGTAAAAGGGACTATGAATATTATTAGTAACGAGGATACTTTTTCTTACAACATTACAGCAGCTAAGAGTAAAGATTATTATCGTGTAAATTTAGTAAATACAATTAATAATCATGAACAAGTAATTTTAAAAAGTGAAGATGGAGTATATGTTGTGACACCATCATTAAACAAAAGTTTTAAATTTCAATCTGAATGGCCAGATAATGGTTCACAAGCGTATCTTTTAAATTCACTTGTTGATGATATTAAAGGCGATGCAGAAAGTAAAGCAGCTAAAAGTGAAAATGGTTATATAATAACTGCTAAAGTAAATTACCCAAATAATGCTAATCTAGTCAACGAAAAGATTTATCTAGATGAAAATAAAAATTTACAAAAAGTTGAAGTTCTAGATAGTTCGGATAATATTAAAATTACCGTAACTTTTACTAGTGTTGATTATAAGCCGACTTTTAATGATGATTATTTTAAACTAGAAAGCTTAATAGATAACGAGTGTTGCAAAAACGATGAAACAACTAGTAAAAGTATCGATGAAATAATTTATCCATTATATTTGCCAACAAATACTTATTTATCTAGTAAAAATACCGTAAATACTGATGAAGGTAATAGAGTCATATTAACATTTACTGGCGAATCCCCGTTTACTTTAATTGAAGAGGTTTCAGTTCCTAAAAATGAATTTGAAATTATTCCCGTTTATGGAGAACCTTTAATGCTTAGTGATACACTTGGGGCATTAAGTGCTAATTCATTATATTGGACTAGTAATAAAGTAGACTTTTATATCTCAAGTGATAAGTTATCTGGGACAGAGCTTTTAACTATTGCTGAAAGTATAACTGGAGAATCATTATCCGTATCGGGAGAAAAATAAAATCCTTAAACTTTAAAACGCATAATCATATGCGTTTTTTAAGTTATTTAATTGCATAATTAATTTAAATAGTGTATAATCTAAATCGTCTTTATATGTCCCGTTAGCTCAGCAGGTAGAGCATTTGACTTTTAATCAAAGGGTCGTGAGTTCGAATCTCGCACGGGACACCATTGTATAATAAAACTACTTTTAGTAGTTTTTTATTTTTTATTCTAGTTTTTGATGTATAATATAGGTGGGGTATAAATATATGAAAAAGAAAAATAAAATAAGAGTTAAAAAAAAGCCATTAGTAATACTATTAGCACTTATAGTGGTAGCTGTTTTTGATATATATATGTATTTTGACTCTACAAGTTATAAACTAAAGAAAAAGGGATATACAAAAGATAATATTGAAATCATGAATAAAGTTTTAGATGATTCAAGTAAAAAAATAGTAAGTAGTTTGGGATATAATAAAAATGTAATGTTGTTATTAAATGATAAAAATTTTAATGTAAAAAAATTTGATGAATACTTAAAATTCTATGACAATGACAATATAGATTATGATGAAAAAATAATTTTAATAATAAATGATAAATATTATTTATCAAGGAACTATGAAAGGTATATTAGATATTATAATTTAAATAAAAAATATAATTCAAGACAAATAGTCGAAAATATTAATTGTAATTTGGATAGGGATTATTATAATTCAGTTTATGACGTTGATTTAAAAAAAGAAAATCTAATGTTAGTTAACAAGTATAACAAACTTAATGAAAAATATGCACCTAAAAATCTAGTTACAATTGAAAACAAATATGGATATTCGAAAAAAATTTCAAAAGATGCATATGATGCATATATATTAATGTTCAATGATGCGCAAAAGAAAAATGTGAGCATATATATAACATCTGCATTTAGAGACTATAATTATCAATATAATTTATATAATAATTATGTAAAATCTTCTGGTAAAAAGGAAGCAGATAGATTTTCTGCAAGAGCAGGATACTCAGAACACCAAACAGGCTTAGCTATCGATATTTCATCAAAAGATACTCCTTATACTAAATTTAAAGGAACAGATGAATATGAATGGATGTTAGAAAACTGTTATAAATATGGTTATATTTTGAGATATCCAGAGGGAAAAGAAAGCCAAACAGGTTATATGTTTGAGTCATGGCATTATAGATATGTTGGTAAAAAAGTAGCAGAATATATACATAGGAATAACATTACATATGATGAGTATTACGAATATTTTATTAAATAATATATATAATATATTAAAAAAATAAAAAAATACTTGATAATTGAATTAAATTAAGTTATAATCTAATAGTCACTTGTAAAAAAAGAAGTGATGTTTATGATGATATGCCTGAGTGGCGGAATAGGTAGACGCACAGGACTTAAAATCCTGCGAGATTTAACCCTC
>CAZFQF010000125.1:0-2405 GCA_964520725.1 uncultured Muribaculaceae bacterium
GCAGAAACAATTTCTTTTATTTTTATAGGATTTTTTAATAAAGCACTTCCTGCTTGATTTTTAATTGCTACTTTTGGTACAGGGCATCCCATATTTATATCTATAATATCTGGTTTCATTAGTTTTTCTATTTTTTGAGCGGCAGCTACAAAAGAATCAATATCACTTCCAAATATCTGTTGAGCTATCGGCCTTTCTTCTTCGCTCATTTTTAATAAATCTAAAGTTTTATCATTACCATATAAAACAGCTTTATCACTAACCATCTCCGCATAAATTAAACCAGCTCCCATTTCTTTGATAATTCTTCGGTAAGCCGTATTACTTATTCCTGCCATCGGTGCTAAAACAATTTTATTTTTTATTTTTATATTCCCTATTTTCCACATTTATATACTTCCACTTCATCATTCTGATTTAAGCTATATAAATTTGCCTCATCTGTATCAATATGAAGTTCCAAAAAAGAAGGCTCAGAAATTTTAATGTTGGCATCAAACAGCTCCATTCCATTTTTATATATTAAAACAGATTCTTCATCTTTCAAATTTAATTTTTGAGCAAGTACATTATCCATGTGAATATGTCGTTGAGCTAAAACTACTCCTATTTCTAATTCTACTTCCTTATTTGGACCACAAATAATAATGGGTAAACTTCCTTCTACATCTCCACTTTTTCTTACTGGGGGATTAATTTCTAAGATATCTGCATCACTTT
Source organism: uncultured Muribaculaceae bacterium (assembly GCA_964520725.1). Taxonomy (GTDB): domain Bacteria; phylum Bacillota_I; class Bacilli_A; order RF39; family UBA660; genus DUUS01. Next base: position 721 of record CAZFQF010000125.1, read on the forward strand.
TTGAAAGCTCAATTTGATTATACTTTCTAAACGGCCCTATTACACGTACTCTTTCCAAAATCTTATTATTCCATTTTATATCTACAGTAACAGTACTTGCAAATTCTCCAGGTTGATTTAAATAGTTACGTACTATTATTTCATCTTCACCAAATAGTTCTTTAAATACTTCTTTTTTTAAATGAACATGTCTTTTGCTCACACCTACCGGTATTTTCATAATAAAACCTCCATGAGAAATTATATCATGGATATTTTAAGTTGTGTATATTTACATTAAAAATAGACTTTATAAGTGTCTAGTAATTTGAAATTATTTTAAAATATCAATAATTTTTTTCTTACTTGCTATTCTAGCGGGAACAAGACCCGCCAAATAAGTTAAAAAAACACTTATAAACGTAACAAAGATAATTATTTTACTATTTATTATTAAAATATTACTAATTCCTATTTTAGAGTTTATGTAATTATTAATTAATTTACTAAATAAATTAGTGATTTCTAAAGTTATTAAACCAGAAGAAAGACCAATAATAAAGTTCTCACTTAAAAATAATTTCTTAATATCTTTTGAGGTTGCTCCTAATGATCTTAATATCCCAATTTCTCGGTATCTTTCCAAAACTGATATGTAGCTAATAATTGAAATCATAATTATTGAGACAATTAAAGATATAATACTAAAAGCTATTAAAACATAACTTATTCCATTTATAAAGCTTTTAGTTAAATTTACTACTGACTCAGAGTTATCAACTATATTATAATTTTTTAAATCCTCTTTAATTAATAACTTACTTTTATAATCTTTAGGAAAAATAAAAATATCTTTTATTTCTTCATTAAAAACTTCTTGATTATAAACAATTCCTGACAAATCTTGAAAATAATTATTATTGCTTACTACTATTCCCGAAATTATAAGTTCCTTATTATTAATTGTGATTTTTTTATTTATTATTTTGGGATAAGGAACTTCTTTTATATTTAAATATTTTGATACTATTTCAGTTATTGATTTTTTACTATCTAACAAGAGTAACACCTCTTTATTATTTTGAGGATAATTCCCTGCTAATATTTCAAAATAGTTATTGCTTGGATTTGAATATAAATAATCTTTAAAATTACTATTAACATCTTTCGAAAATGATATCCCTTCAATTAAACTTTTATCTATTAAATTAATTTTATTTAACAGTTTTGCATCAATATCATTTGTAACTAACATTGAAATATTATTATTAATATTAATTGTTCCTTCTTTTGGTTGTTCATTATTTTTATTAAAAGCATTATTTAAATCAATATATTCCTTACTAATTATTAAAGGATAATTATATAAAGATTTTTCTTCAAAGTTCTTAATTTCTTTATTAAACCCGTTCGAGATTGCTAAAACTAAAGTTAGACTAATCAAACCAATACTAAAAGATAAAATTGTTAAATTAGTTCTAATTTTTTTGTTTTTTAAATTCTTTATTGCCATTTTAATTGCATTAAATAAGGCTAATTTGTTTTTCTTAAGACAATAGTTTTTATTATATATTTCTTGACTTGGATTAGTATCTTTAATTATTTTTCCATCTTTGATTTTAATAATTCTACTTGCATACTTAGTTGCTAACTCTTCATTATGAGTTACCATAATTACTAATTTTTGGTTAGAAATATCTTTTAGA
>CAZFQF010000126.1:0-2402 GCA_964520725.1 uncultured Muribaculaceae bacterium
ATGAAATAATCATTCTTTTTAATCGAGATTTGAAAAAAATTGTTCCATTCTTATCCATAACCCCAACATCTCCAGTATGTAGCCATATTTTTCCATCATCATGAGTTTTCAGATTGATTTTAGTTTCTTCTTCATCATCAAGATATCCTAACATAACTGCTGGACTATTTAAACAGATTTCTCCATCTTCATCATAATATAAATTTTCTGTTGTTCCAGGTTTAACAATTTTAACAAAATTATCTGGCCCGGGAATTCCAATACTACTAGGAACAAAACCATTTGCTGGAGTCATAATTGTTGATGCAACACATTCCGTCATTCCCCAACCAACTTGAATTTGAGCACTACTTCCGTGTTCTTTCATAAAATTATTAAGCCTTTTTTGTAACTCTAGAGTAAGCATATCCCCGCCGCATAATACAGTTGTAACACACTTAAGTTCATCTTCTCTAAATTCGGTAGAAAGTAGAGCTTCATATAAAGTCGGAACTCCAGCTATTAGATTCGGTTTATAAGTCCTAATTAATTTCCCGAATTCTCTAGGAGTAAATTTTGGAATAATAATTGCTTTCATCCCTACCGATAAAACTGTATGAAAACATATTCCTAATCCGAAACCATGAAATATCGGCATAATTGCTAGCATACTTTCCCCTGGTTTAGCTTTTGGGCAAATCGTACGATTTTGATAAGCAATTACATTAAAGTTTCTACTTGATAACATTATTCCTTTAGATTTTCCAGTTGTACCACCACTATATAAAATAATCGCTAATTCTTCATCAGATTTTTTACTTCTTTTTAATTCGACAATACATTTTCCTTCATAGATAAAATCTTTCCACCAAATAACATTTTCTTGTTTATTTTTAACTTTTATTTTTCTTCCACTAGTTAGCCAGAAAGCTGCACTTGTAATAGTATTCATACTATCACTTGCTTTAGCTAAGATTATTTTTTTCAAATTTACTTTTTTTTCAACCTTAGTTAATTTTTCATAAACAAAATCCATGGTTAAAATATACTCACTTTTTGCTTTTGTTAAATAAAACTCAATTTCTGATTCGCTTGATAATGGATGAATAACATTTGCTACCGCACCTAATAAGTTTATTGCATAAATAGAAATAATTCCTTCCGGAGTATTTGGCATACAAACAGTAACCCTATCATTCTCTTTTACGCCTATTTTTTGAAATGCTTGAGCAGCGCGATTAATCTTATCGATAAACTCTGTATAAGTACATTTTTTGCCAAAATATTCATAAGCAAGATTTGTTGGATAATCAATTGCAGCTCGCTCAATTATTTCATACAAAGTGTTTCTTGGATAAGATAACGTTTTAGGAATATTAAGTGTTTCATATTGTTTATACCAAGGAGCTGAGTCTGAATACTCATAATGAATTTGTTCTACAGTTTGTTTTATTGAATCTTTGATATCTTTAAATTTAAATTTCATGATAACCTCTCTTATACTATAATAATTAATATTTACTTTTTAAAATAACTATTCTTATTTACTTTCAAATATAATTTTATCACAAATTCAAAATAGTTGCGACTTTTATTTTTAATTAATCAAAAAAGGAAGCTAATTAGAGCTTCCAATCTATATTAAACACTAATTAGTGTACAGTATATCTTATGGATAATTAAAGCTTTTAGTATAGTTGCTTTGCCCAAATACATATTTAATTGTTCCAAAATTTTGAGTATTATAATATTTGATGTTTAAAATCTCTAAAGTATCTATAGTTTCTTGATGAGGATGATTAAAACGATTATTTCTTCCACTTGATATAATTCCTTCTTTTAGATTTAATTTTTTTAAAAAACCTTTATTACTACTTGTTCTTGATCCGTGATGACCTAGTTTAATAATATTTGCTTGAATGTTATATTCTTTAATAAACAATTTTTCTTGCTCTTGAGTTGCATCACCCATAAAAAGAATTTTATTATTATTAATTGTTAATAAACTAATAATACTACTCGCATTTTCATCATTATTTTTATATTGATTATATATTTTAAAATCTAGAAATCCTTGATATTTATCAACTATTTTAATATTTTTAAAATTTAATATTTCTATTTCTAAATCATTGTAATCATTCGAATTTATCATAACTTTATTTACTTTCATTTTATTTAAAATATTAGTGGCATCTCCCAAATGATCACTATCACCATGAGTTAATAATAGCAAATCTAATTTAGAAATTCCTAAACTTTTCATAAAAAGAATCGTATTATTACTTATTTTATAATTATAGACTCCCCCTGTATCAATAAGAATCTTCTCTTTTTTATGATAAATTAAACAAGAGTCTCCTTGACCAACATCTATCACGACACCATTCTTAATACAACAAACTTTTTAGAGTGAATACAAT
>CAZFQF010000127.1:0-2365 GCA_964520725.1 uncultured Muribaculaceae bacterium
TAGAGCTGGAAGCATAGTGATATGTTGAGCTGACTAGTACTAATAGATCGAGGATTTAATCATAAATTTTATTTGATGAATTACATTATCTTGTTTTTAAAGGACAAAATCCTTTTATTGGTGATGATAGCTAAGTGGATACACCTCTTCCCATCTCGAACAGAGCAGTTAAGCACTTAAACGCCGACGATAGTAAATCGCGAAAATAGGTAGTTGCCAATAATTTTATCAGAGCTTTGCTCTGGCCGACCCATAAGCACTTGTGTTTATGGGTTTTTTGTTATTAAAAATACAAATAAAAAAGTGATTTTAAAAATTTTAATTACTTTACATTACATTATAGGCTTTTAAAGTATTCCCAGAAAAAGAAGATAAAAATGATTAATGATTTTTTTACAGTATTCAAATTTTATAAAACGACAATTGCTTTGCTTTTTTGTAAATGCTTAGTCAACAAATTATAAACGTGTTGACAAAAAAGCAACTGAAAAATGGGGCAAAATAAAATTTCTTTCAAAAAAATCTTAAAAATTAACAAATGTTAATTTTTTTTTGTTATGATGATTATGGTAGAGGTAGGTTTATTATGAAAGTAGGATTCGATAATGACAAATATGTCAAAATTCAAAGTAAAAAAATAAAAGAAAGAATAAAATCATTTGATAAGCTTTATATGGAAGTGGGCGGGAAGCTTTTTTCAGACACTCATGCGGCGAGAGTTCTTCCTGGGTTTGAAAGCGACACAAAAATAAAGATGCTTTTGGAATTAAAAAAAGATATCGAAATGATTTTTTGTATAAATGCTAGTGATATTGAAAAAAATAAAACAAGAGCTGAATATGGAGTTACTTATGATACAGAAATTTTAAATTTAATTAATAGTTCTCGAGAACTAGGATTTTCTGTTAACAGTGTCGTTATAACTCTTTATAATAATCAAGCGAGTGTGGATAAGTTTATAAAAAAATTAGAAAATCAGAATATTAAAACTTATATTCATCGCCCAACAAGAGGTTATCCGCTTGATGTTGATGTTATTGTTAGTGAAGAAGGTTATGGAGCTAATCCATATATTGAAACTTCTAAAAAATTAATTATAGTTAATGCTCCGGGATCTAGTTCAGGAAAACTCGCGACTTGTTTAAGCCAGTTATATCATGAAAATAAAAAAGGAATTAATGCTGGATATGCTAAATTCGAAACATTTCCAGTTTGGAATTTACCCTTAAAACATCCGGTTAATATGGCATACGAAGCATCTACAGCTAATATTAAAGATGTTAATACGATTGATCCTTTTCATTTAGAAAAGTACGGAGTGCAAGCTATAAATTACAATAGAGATATAGAGACTTTTCCAATTCTTAAAACAATTTTAAATAAGATTTTAGGAAAAGATATTTATTATTCACCAACAGATATGTGTATGAACGAACTAGCCTCGTGTATTAAAGATAATAAAATAATTGAAGAAGCTTCTAAAAAAGAAATAGTAAGGCGATATTATTCTGAACTTTCTAATTATAAACTAGGAATTAATGATATTGATCCGGTTAGGAGAATTAAACTTCTATTAAACGAATTAGAAATTGACGAGAAATATTTAAAAGTTATTAAACCAGCCTTAGATAAAAGTGCAAAAGAACAAAAACATGTAATAGCTTTAGAACTTCCTAAAGGCAAAATAATTACTGGTAAACAAACAGATTTACTTAGCCCAGCTAGCAGTTTAATTATTAATGTTATGAAAGAGCTAACTAAAATACCTGATGAAATTAATTTATTAAGTCCCTCAGTGTTAGAGCCAATTCAAAGGCTTCGTCGTGAAGAAAGCCAATTATCTTTACAAGAGGTTTTAATAGCTTTATCAATTTGTTCTGTAACAAATCCAATTATTGAAAAAGCTTTACAAAACATAACTAAATTAAAACACTGTATATTGTTCAAAATGGAGACTTGAAAGCATTAAAAAATTTAGGGGTTAACTTGACATGTGAACCAGAGTTTTATTCAAATAAAGTCTTTTAGTATTTACTTAAGTAAATTATTTATATATAATGAAATAAGGTGAGATAGAATGGATTATAAATATACTTCGAAAGGTATAGAAGACACAATGGAATTAGCAGAGAATATCGAATCTGAGGGCTTTCCAGGAATGGTCATTTGTTTAATTGGCGAACTAGGAAGTGGTAAGACGGTATTTGTAAAAGGTTTTGCTAAAGGCTTAGGACTAGATGAAACAATTACCAGTCCAACATTTAATTTAATAAAAGAATATAATAATGGAGAAATACCACTTTATCATATGGATGTTTATCGTGTTGAAAATAATGCAGATACTCTTGGTTTAAATGATTATTTT
>CAZFQF010000128.1:0-2352 GCA_964520725.1 uncultured Muribaculaceae bacterium
AGTATGATTTAATTAAAGAAGAATATATTTTAGATATTTCAAGTAAAGAAAGAGGTTAGAGTAATGAATGGTAAAGAGTTTATTAAAGCAGTAAAAATGATTACTGAAGAAAAAGGAATTAATGAAAATATTGTATTTGAAGGAATGGAACAAGCATTAATTACAGCTTATAAAAAGAATTTTGATTCTAAAACAAATGTAAAAGTAAATATTGATAGAGAAACTGGAGATATTAAAGTTTATTCTTATTTAGTAGTAGTTGATGAATATGTTGAAGGTGATGAAATAATTGATGAAGAAGGAAATATCACTTATGGAGAACCAGAAATAAATGAAGATGCACAAATATTATTAGAAGATGCTATAAAAATAGTTCCTGATATTAAAGTCGGTGAGACTATTGAAGAAGAAGTAACTCCAAAAGATTTTGGAAGAGTAGCAGCATCAACAGCGAAACAGGTATTAACTCAAAAAATAAGAGAAGCTGAAAGAACAAGTATTATTGATGAGTACTCTAATAAGCAAGATGAACTAATGGTTGCACTTCTAGCAATGGAAGATAATAATAATTATTATGTTGATCTAGGACGTACGAGAGGAATTTTACCTAAAACTGAAATGATTCCCGGTGAGACTGTGAAAATGGGTTCTAGTATTAAAGTTTATTTGCAAAAGATTGAATCTACTCCAAAAGGACCGTTAATTCTTTGTTCAAGAAAGCATTATGGTTTTGTTAAAAGATTATTTGAAAATGAAATTCCTGAACTTGCGGATGGGACCATCGTCTTATATGGAGTGGCTCGTGAGCCAGGCATCAGAAGTAAGGTAGCTGTTTACTCAACTAATGAGCGAATTGATCCAATCGGAACTTGTATTGGTGAAAGAGGTTCTAGAATCGGAAGTATCTTATCAGAGTTAAGTGGAGAAAAAGTTGACTTGATTCTTTATAGTGAAGATTGTAGTGAATTTATTGCTAATGCTTTATCACCAGCTAAAGGTGTCATTGTCAATATTTTAGAAAATGCTAAAGAGCGTAAAGCTTTAGCAATTGTTGATGATGATAATCTATCACTAGCAATTGGTAAAAAAGGAATTAATATTAAATTAGCGAGTAAATTAACTAAATTTCATATTACTGTTAAAACTTTAAATCAAATTACTGAAGAAGGAAATGAGAATTAGTGAAAAAGATTCCGATGAGAATGTGCATCGTTACTAGAGAAAAATTACCAAAAAAAGAATTAATTAGAGTAGTTAAATTTGAAAACGAAATAATAATTGATGAAAGTGGAAAGAAAAATGGTAAAGGATGCTATTTAAAAAAAGATCTTGAGGTTATTAATCAAGCTAAAAAGCGTAAAATATTAAATAATGTCTTCGAAACTGAAGTAAGTGAAAGTGTTTATGATGAATTATTAAGTATTATAAAATAAGAAAGGCAGGTGCTCTTAAATGAGTATAAAAGAATATGCAGCTGAAATGGGTTTCACAGCCCAAGAAGTGTTAGAACAGTGTAAAGAGTTGGGTTTAAAAGTATCATCAGCAGATGCAATTATAGATGATGATGCAATTATTATGTTAGATAACTCGATGAACTTAATTAGCACTGATAGGGATATTAACTATGATGAACATGATACTTTAGATGATGCTGTTGAAGAAATAATTAGTGAATCAAAGTTTGTTAAAGAAACAAATGAGGAAAAGAAACAAAAGTTAAAGAAGAAAACTGCTTTTAATAAAAATGATAATGAATATAATAATAAAAAGAAAGCAATGTATAAAAATAAAGAGAAACTAATGACTAATGAAGCTACTGATGAGAATGTTATTCTTTATAAAGATGGCATGAGCGTTGGAGAGTTAGCATCAGCTTTAAATATAAGTGGAACTGAGTTAATTAAAAAATTAATTACTTTAGGTTTAATGTTAAATTTAAATCAAAGTATTGATTTTGAAAATGCTGAAATTATTGTTTTAGAATATAAAAAAGTGTTAAAAAAAGAAGAAACTCAAGATATTACCAATTTTGAAGAATATGAAATTGTTGATAATGAAACAGATTTAATTAATAGATCTCCAGTAGTTACAGTCATGGGTCATGTTGACCATGGAAAAACCTCACTTTTAGATTATATTAGAAATGCTAACGTTGCATCAGGCGAAGCTGGAGGAATTACTCAAGCTATTGGCGCTTATCAAACCGAGCATAATGGTGAGAAGATTACTTTTATTGATACTCCTGGACATGCTGCATTTACAGAGATGCGTGCAAGAGGAGCAAGTGTTACAGATATTGTAATTATTATTGTAGCTGCTGATGATGGAGTTATGCCTCAAACAAAAGAAGCG
>CAZFQF010000129.1:0-810 GCA_964520725.1 uncultured Muribaculaceae bacterium
TTCAGAGATTATTCGTGCGGGTATTGATTCGGTTGATAAAGGTCAAAAAGAAGCATCAGAGTCATTAGGTTTGACTTATTTCCAAATGATGAGATTTATTATTTTACCGCAAGCTATTAGAAACATTTTACCAGCATTAGGTAATGAATTTATTACTTTATTAAAAGAGACTTCAGTTGCTGGTTATATTGGAATTATCGAATTAGTAAAAGCATCTGATATTATTGCCTCAGTTACATATGATTATTTCTTTCCTTTAATTATCGTGGCAATTATTTATTTAATTTTAACTTTAGGACTTTCTAAATTACTAAAAATATTTGAAAAGAAGGTATTAAATCATGCTAACAATTAATAATTTGTCGAAAAATTTTGGTGATTTAGAAGTTTTAAAAGATATTAGCTTAAATATTGAAAAGGGTGAAAGAATTGTTTTAATAGGTCCATCTGGAAGTGGTAAAAGCACTTTCTTAAGATGTCTAAACCTTTTAGAAAATGCAACTACTGGAGAAATAGTTTTTGACGGGATTCCTATTAATAAAACTAATAAATTAGAATTAAGAAAAAAGATTGGCATGATTTTTCAAAACTTTAATTTGTTTTCTAACTTAACAGTTTTAGAGAATCTAATCTTAGCTCCAGTTAAAACCAAATTAATGACTAAAGAAGAGGCGACTAAAGAAACCATTAAATATTTAGAAAGTATTTATTTATTAGATAAAAAAGATACCTATCCTAGTAGTTTATCTGGTGGTCAAAAACAAAGAGTAGCTATTGTTAGAGCTTTAATTAAGAATCCACAAATTATTA
>CAZFQF010000129.1:820-2303 GCA_964520725.1 uncultured Muribaculaceae bacterium
CATGGGTAACAATAATCATAGTCATTTTATTTTCAGCTACTTTTTTGAAATGATTAAAGAGGTCTTAAATCTTTTAAAAAAAGTAGCTGAAAATAAAATGACTATGATTATTGTTACCCATGAGCTTGAATTTGCTAAAGAAGTAGCTACCAAAATTGTTTTTATGGACCAAGGTAAAATAATTGAAGAGGGAACACCCAAGGAAATTTTTAATAACCCTAAAACTGATAGATTAAAAGAATTTCTATCTAAGATTAATTAACTAATAACTAGTAACTTCTAGTTAATAGATGAGTTTATTGATACTTTTAAAAAATCAAAAAATAGAAAAATAGGAGGAAGAAAAAAATGTCAAAAATTCATGTAACAAGTGAAATAGCCCCATTAAAAAAGGTTTTATTACATAAACCAGGAAATGAATTATTAAACTTAACGCCAGATACTTTATCTCAGCTGTTATTTGATGATATTCCATATTTGCCAGATGCAATTAAAGAGCACGAAGCATTTGCGGCGGCTCTAAGAGATAATGGAGTTGAAACAATTTATCTGGAAGATTTAATGACAGAAGTACTAGATTTAAGTCCAGAAATTAGAGAAAGGTTTATTAGACAATTTATTTATGAAGCTGGGATTCGTACCCCAAAATACAAATATTTAGTATTTGATTACTTAAATCGAATTACTAACACTAAAAAACTAGTCTTAAAAACAATGGAAGGGATTCAGTTAAGTGATATTCCAAGAAAGAAAAGAGAAGTTGAAAAATCATTAGTTGATCTTATTCAAGATGAAGATAAATTTATTGCTGAACCAATGCCGAATCTTTACTTTACAAGAGATCCTTTTGCTAGTATTGGAGCAGGAATAAGTTTAAATAAAATGTATTCTGTTACTAGAAATAGAGAAACTATTTATGCTGAATATATTTTCAATAATCATCCTGAATATAAAGATAATGTCACATTCTATTATGATCGTTATAATCCTTATCATATTGAAGGTGGAGATATTTTAATTTTAAATGACCATACTTTAGCTGTTGGTATTTCGCAAAGAACTGGAGCTGAGGCTATTGATCATTTAGCTAAGAATTTATTTAAAGATTCTGATTGTAAATTTGATACAGTATTAGCATTTAAAATTCCATCAACTAGAGCATTTATGCATTTAGATACAGTATTTACGCAAATTGATGTTGATAAATTCACTTATCATCCAGGAATTATGGAGACTCTTCAAGTCTTTGAAATAACTGAAGGAGATGATCCGGATAGTGATGAAGATTTAAATGTTAAAGAAATAAATGATTCTTTAGGAAATATTTTAGAAACATATTTAGATCGTCCAATTATGTTAATTCCATGTGCTGGCGGAGATAAAGTTGCAGCTGAGCGTGAACAGTGGAATGATGGAAGCAATACTTTATGTGTTAAACCTGGAGTAGTTATTGTTTATGATCGAAATAATATTACCAATGAAG
>CAZFQF010000130.1:0-2188 GCA_964520725.1 uncultured Muribaculaceae bacterium
TAATACTTGTTCCAAAGCTTTATCTTTATCCTTGTTCTTTCCGTCTAAACTCGTTTTCAAGTTTTGTTCACCAATCTTTCTTCTATATCCATTTTAATATAATCTATTTTATTTGTCAACATCTTTTTCGAACAATCGTTCTACAAAAAATGAAAATCTGTTAGTTATAAATATATTATCATAAATAATCTTTTTAATATTATTTACTCATTAATTGCTATATTTGAAAAATTATAATATAATTTAAGTAGCCAAATTAAAGGAGAGAATTTCTATGCAATTACTAGAATATTATAAAGAATTAGCTATTGAATATGCCGAGAAAGTTGTTCTTGTAAAAGATACTTCTACAGTAATCCATATTACGGAATTATTGCAAAGTTATCTTAAGCTTTCAGCAGAACTAGCTGCTACAAAACAAAATTATTTAGATGATTGGCAAGTTAAAGATCTTCAAGATGATTTTAAAAAAAGCTGTGATTCTTTAAATCAAAGTCAAAAATTAGAAAAATAAAAAAACACCTCTAAGTAACATTAAAGTTACCTAGAAGTGCAAACTATGGAAGAACATTAATACTAAATCAAATGTCTTCCATTTTTATTATATCCAACTTTTTCTTTTCTATTCATAAATTAATTAATTTTCGGAAATAAATTCTTTATTAATCATAAAATACTGAATTGCTGAAAAAACTGATAAAATAGTGGCAATAAATATTAAGTAATTCCCTAAAGAAATATTTAATAATTCAAAAGGAAGATTATAGAAGAATACCAAAGTTATTCCACTCATCATAAAGATCGTTTTCATCTTACCCCAAAATGATGCCGCCACTGCTTTTCCACTAGATCCAGCGATCATCTTAATTGAATCAACAGCGATATCTCTAGTTATAATAATAACGGGAATAATAACTGGTAAAAATCCATCATAAGCAAGGGCAATTAAAACTCCGTTTACTAATACTTTATCAGCAATTGCATCCATCACTTTTCCAAAATCGGTAACAATATTTCGTTTTCTAGCAATACTACCATCAACAAAGTCAGTTACACTGGCAATCAAGAATAAAATTCCAGCAACAATATACTTTAAATCAATAGTTAATTTTCCTTGAATTAAATATTTTGGCCATTCCATATCAATTTGATGAAACGGAAATATTAGAATTAATAATACTATTACTGCTAATATCATTCTTCCGACGGTAATTTTATTTGGTAAATTCATAAATCCTCCTATTTAAAATAACTTAAAATATTTGTTGTAGTATTACCAATCGTAATTTGTTGAACACTCCACACAATTGCTAATATTATTAAGATTATAATTATTAATATTGAAAAAATAAATTGTTTATCACTACTTTTTGGTGCAGCTTTTGTATACGGTGATGCAATCCTAGGATCTGCTGCTTCTGCCTCAGCCTTCTCTTTAGCTGCCTTTTGAATTTCATCCATTGGAATTTTAGAGGTTTTCTCAAACATATAATCATTAAATTCATCAATAACTTCTTTAGGATTTAATCCTAAATATTTTGCATAATCTCTGATATAATCTTTAAGCTCGAAAATATCTTTAAATGCTCCAATATTTCCTTCTTCGATTTGTTCTAATACCAAAAGTGGTATTTCTAAATCTTTACTAACTTCTTCTAATGTTACACCAGAAGATTCTCTTGTTCCTTTGAGCACTTCACTTATTTCAATCAAGTGGTTCTCACTCCTTTTTTAAAGAAAAAAAATAATATCTTATAAGCCATATTCTGTACTTACTAAAAGTAAGCGGCAAACATTTATCTACCTTGACGGTCTTTTCTAATTGTTTCATTTCACTTTCGAAAAGTTCCCCTACCAAATTTGGGTTTCTCGCTTGCGGGGTTTACCACGTTCCACAATACCAGTTTCCTAGTATTCTCGTCTCTTTGGCACTTTTATATCTAATTTAACCATTTGACAGGTTATTTCGAAGCCGTTAGCTAAAGCTACCTAAGGTTATTTTTTCCCTTAGCACAAACACTAAAATCATCGCAGATCTTGCGAGTATGGACTTTCCTCTACTAATAATTATTAGCAGCGTTTGCCCAGATATTATTATTCTCTTCCGTAAACTATTTTTTCTAAACTACTAATCCTTTTTAAAAGATCAACATTTCCTGATGATCCACCGCGATCATCTTCACTAGCT
>CAZFQF010000131.1:0-2159 GCA_964520725.1 uncultured Muribaculaceae bacterium
AGCTTATGAAACCGAAAACGATTATAATGGAAATATTATAAAGAAAGATAAAAAATATATAATTTTGAAAATGAAAATCACTAATAATAGTTCTTTACCTCAAAAATTTGATAATACATCATTGTATTTAAAATATGGCAAGAAATCGGCTTATAATCAACCGTCATTAAGAAATTATTTTGTAGATATAGGTGATGCTTATATTAATGAAAATATAGCTGAAAACACCTCTAAAGATGTAATATTTATATTTGAGCTTGATAAAAATATTGATTATAAATATTATTATTTGAATGTTTTAAAAGAAATAACTTATAAAAACGAGCAAGAATTATATAATTATGCGAAATTTAAGATAAATCCAAAACCATTAACTGAAATTAGTAATAGTGTAGAAAAAAAACTGAATGAAATAATATTTTTAGAAAGAGAGTTCTATGGAGAATCTAGTATAGTTTTTTCTAAGGTTGAATTATTAACTAGTTATGAATTTAAATATGAACTTTGCTTGCAAGAGAATTGTAAGGAATATTATGATGTGATAGCTCCAACAAATCCTTCTAACCAAAGATTAATTGTAATATCTTACAAATTTGATAAGTCAAAAGATTTAAATATAAGTGGTTCTATAAAAGAAGATAAAGATTTTTTTACTAAATTTTTAAAATTAGAATATAATTATAATGGAAAGAATTATATAAAAGATTTATCAGTTCAAACTTATAAAAATTTAGAAAATAAACTATTTATAGATATTCCTAAATTAATAGTTGACTCAAAAGAATTAAAATTAGTATTAAATAGTCGAGTTTCAAAATATCGTATTGCTATTTCAAATATTTAAGTTGAAAAGATTAATTAAATTTGATATAATCTTTTTACTCGGGGCTTTAGCCAAGTGGTAAGGCGTGGGACTGCAACTCCCTGATCACCAGTTCAAATCTGGTAGGCCCCTCCAATTTGTTGAATTTTGTAGAGCTATGTTGAATAGTTCTTTTTTCATGATATAATTATTAGGATAGCGGTGATAGTTGTGAAATGTGAAAAATGTGGGAAAGATTTGCCCGAAAATTTAGATTATTGCCAAATGTGCAAAATTAGTGAATTAAAAGAAAGCCATTATGTTACTAATATCGAACCAACAATTGAAAAACTTAAAACAGAAAAAAGAAAAGCAAGAATTTATTATTTGATTATGACGTTTGTAGTAGGTTTTTTTTCGTTTTTATTTTTGATAATAACCGCACTTTCGGGAGCACATAGAATAACAACTTCGTCCTACACACTATATACACTCTTTATCTTTTTTACGATAATGACTTTATATTATTTTGTTCAGATTTTTGTTTGTGGCTCAAAGAAAAAATCAATAATAATTGTTATAATAATTATTACAATATTTTATCTTCTACAAAAAATTTCAGGGAATGTTTAATTCAAATTAAAAAAAACTTGAAATTTCTATCAAACAGTGTAAAGAATTAAGTTTAATAGTTTCTGACTAAAAATATTAAAAAACAGTAATGAATCAATGGTATTGTGCTTTACAGAAGGAATCTGAATAAAAAAAGAATCAAAAGCATATAGTGTAACTTTACCCTTTATCGAAAAATATCTAAATGAGGCTGAACAAAAAAATCTTAGAAATATTTTAATATTGTTTATATATTCCAAAAGGTATAACATTTGATAAATTAACAACAGAAAATATTATTGGTATTAGTATAACCTATTCACTATTATATAAAAAAATTGAATAATATTTATAATATTACTAGAATTTAGCTTTCAAAAAGACAAGAAATATTTTTATTTCTTGTCTTTTATATTGGATTCACTCAATATATCATTATTTTTTCTAATTTAGACTCTTTCAACCTCAAATATAATAACAGTTGTTGATGTAGCAGCTATATTGCTCAGATTAATAGTTAATAACCCAGTTCCAGCATTAAATGTATAATCAGTAGGACTAGTAGCTGGTGTCCCATTTATAGTAACTGTTCCATCCACTAAAGTAGCTAAAGTAGGATTGATAGTATCAGTAACAACTGGACTTTCATACGGATTTGTACTTTGGTTATCAATAGTGATAGTATATGTCAAGTTTCCAGTTGCCCAAGATTCACGATTTGCTGTTTTAGTAATATTTAAATCAT
>CAZFQF010000132.1:0-1065 GCA_964520725.1 uncultured Muribaculaceae bacterium
AAGTAGGTAATATTTTTATATTATCTCGTAACTCTCTTATTTCATCTACGCCATTGTTTGAAGCCGCATCTATTTCAATAATGTCTGATGATTCTTTATAATTAATACATGCTGTGCACTTCTCGCAAGGATTCCCTTCAATATTAGATTCACAATTTATAATTTTTGCAAACAGTTTTGCTGTACTGGTTTTCCCAGTACCACGAGGACCAGTAAATATATATGCATGAGCAAGTTTATTATTTAAAATAGATTTTAATAACAATTCTTTTATGCTGTCTTGTCCTACGAGATCATTAAAATTTTCAGGTCGATATTTTCTGTACAATACTTTATATTCCATCTGTAATCCTCCAAAAATATTATATCATATAAAATTATTTTTTTCTTTTGTTTTCCCAAAAATTATTTAGTTTTTTTCTATATTCTTCGTGCATATTTTTATCATTTATAATATTCATTTGGGAAAATACAGTTTTATTATATTGCTTTTTTTCTGGAGACCTTTTTATTAAAAATTCGACTCTTTTAATTCTAGCCTCTTTTATTATAGTTGAACACATTTCACATGGCTCAACAGTTACATACAGCGTACAATTGTTCAATCTCCAAGATTTTAATTTTTTATTTGCTTTAAGAATCGCTATAACTTCAGCATGCGAAATAGTTGAATTAGATTTATTTCTTTTATTATAAGCTTTAGAAATAATCTTATTGTTTTTTACTATAATTGCTGAAATTGGAGATTCTGATTTTTTGTAAGCTTTGTCTGATAATTTTATTAATTCTTTTATTATTTTTATTTCCATAATTATTCCTCTACAAAAAAAGCACACATGTATAGAGGTTAATGTGGCTGCTTTCTTCCGAATCTGACCAGTTTATAACATACACATTGTGCAAATAAATAATATCATATTCATTTATCTTTCTCAATGTTTCACGTGAAACATTGTTTTTTATTTTATATTCTTTTTATATTTGAAATTTTAATTGATTTATATGTTTTTAAATTAAATATTAATGTTTCACGTGAAACATTAATATTTAGGTTGTATTAAAAAT
>CAZFQF010000132.1:1109-2145 GCA_964520725.1 uncultured Muribaculaceae bacterium
AAGCAGGTGCTTTTGTTAAAATTACCTGCTTTTTGAATTAATCTTGCAATGTTTCACGTGAAACATCTACATTAATTTCCTGTTCTTCTTCTATTTCTTCTGTTTCGTTTTTTTCAATAATAGAAATAGCGGAAACTTGTTGATCCTTTTTTAAGTTTATTAATTTTGTACCTTGGGTTACTCTACCTAATTGAGAAATTTGTTCCAAAGGCAATCTAATTATAGTACCTTCGTCAGTAATTATCATTATATCAGAATTTTCTTCGGTTTTTCTAAAAGCGGTGATATTTCCGTTTTTATCAGTAATGTTAAGAGCTTTCACTCCTTTACTACCTCTTTTAGTTTTGCGATATTCACAAACCATAGTTTTCTTTCCATAACCGAATTTAGTTACTATTAAAATATTATCTTCATCTAAAGCCACTTCAAGGCCGATACATTTAGAGTTAGTTAGGTTTATCCCTTTAACTCCGCTTGCAGTTCTTCCCATAACTCTAATTTCATCTTCATTAAACACAACCATTCGACCATCTTCAGACGCCAATAAAACATTCGACGTTCCAGTAGTTTTTTTAACTCCTATTAATTCATCACTAGGCTTTAGATTAATACAAATCTTTCCGCTTGTTCTAATATTATTAAATTCTTCTATTAAAGTTCTTTTTGTTATTCCTTTTTGAGTAGCGAAAACAAAATATTTGTAATCATTTTCTTTTGATAAAGGAATAATTGAATTTACAATTTCGTCTTTTTCTAATTGTAACAAATTAATTATCGGCAATCCCTTAGCTTGCCTGCTGTATTCTGGGATTTCGTATCCTTTAAGTCGATATACTTTTCCTTTATTTGTAAAGAACATTACATAATCATGTGTGGATAAGTTTATCAAGTGTTCAACAAAGTCTTCTTCGTTGGTTGACATACCCTTTACACCGACTCCGCCGCGGTTTTGAGTTCTGTATACTTCTGAAACAGTTCTTTTAATATATCCTTTTTGAGTTAATGCAATCATTACACTTTCATTAGGAATTAACGA
>CAZFQF010000133.1:0-370 GCA_964520725.1 uncultured Muribaculaceae bacterium
ATATGTTCAACTGGAATATGATAACTGCCAAAAAATATGAATTTTTTTTAAATGAAATGCAAGATGAAGAATGTAATAAAATGATTGATAAGTTATGTAATATGCACTATCAAATATGTGCTGATTTAACTGATCTATTAGAGGAAGGACAAAAATAATGGAAGATAAATATATAATGATGGATATCTTAAGTACCGAAAAATGTTTAACTTCTAATACAGCTATAGCCTTAAATGAAGCATCAACAGGGCCTGATCCAGTCGAGACCTGAATGGTTTCTGCGCCGTTTTTCTTCATAATTATCGTTGAAGTGCAGGGAAACATCGAGCCGGAATTAATAACAAAATTAACTAACTCACAAGTCTCCGCA
>CAZFQF010000133.1:380-2109 GCA_964520725.1 uncultured Muribaculaceae bacterium
CAAAAGAAGTATTTAATCTATGTTATAATAACGGCTGGTATAAATTAGAAGAAGCTCAAGACACTAAAATAACCAAAGAATATGATAAACTAAACAAAGAATTAGGTGGAAAATAACCTAATTTTTTAATATAATAAATATATGGGTGATTAGATCAGTTGGTTAGATCGTTTCGTTGACATCGAAAAGGTCGTTGGTTCGAGTCCAATATCGCCCACCAGAAGTTTATAAAAACCCTATATTTAGGGTTTTTTTATTTGTTCTTTATATTTTAGATACTAAATAGGTACTAATTTTTAGCCAACTTTTTTAGTTTTTAAATCAAATTTAAAATTAAGATAATAAATATAATTGCTATTATTAGGTAAGATGTCTTAGAAATAGTTGCCTTTTTAAAATCTTTTGGAGCAATTTTTTCAAAATCAGTTTCAATAGTATCTAATTTAATCCCTAACGATTTCATTTTAGAAATATCTTTGTTCGTAATTAAAACAAATTTAGTTCCGTTATCTATTTCAATATATTGCAAATCTTTGGGCATTCTAATAATAAAAGACGTCATAAGAATATCGCCGATTGCTCCTACTATATTAATTGCGGATAAAAAAATCAACCAATCATAATCGAATATAAAACCAATTATTAATGTTACAAACCCGATAATAAACAAAGGGGCTAATAAACTTCTTAAGATATCTTTCTTAGTAATCTTTTTCTTACATAAACAAAATAATATCCCTTTTTCAAGTTCAGCTCCAAAAGTTATATCCTTATTTGTTACTCCTTTACTTAATCTATAAGATATTCCATGAATGACTTCATGAAGAATAAACCAAAAGATTAATAAGACCAATACTTGAGGCTTAGCAAATATTTTAATCAAATCATTTTTTAAAATTATTAACGGAAGAAAAACTATTACAGCCCACGCTAATGATAAAATATTCATTTTAATAATATCAATTGAATATATATAATTTTTATTATTCTTCATTAATACATCGCCCTTTTATAGTATTTTAATAACCGCTTAATTTACCTATTATAAGCAAGATAATTAATACTATTAATACTCCTATCCAAAAACCAATAGGTTTATCTTTAGTCTTATTTTTTGCTTCTTTACCTAAATCATATAATCTTTGTTGTTCATAGCTACCGATCCAATTTTTTTCAAACTTCTCACAAGCTGGATTAGAAGCATTGGTAAAATCTTTTTTCTTGCTACAATGATAAACTCCGTCAACTTTTGCTTTCCCAATATTTAAAAATTGACAATCAGAACAGTATTTACTCATATTTTTACTTCCTTTACTAATATTAATTTACTTAAAAATAAATAACCCTTGATATTTAAATTATATCATAAAAATTTATTTAGATTTTAAATATTTAATGTTTAGTTAAAATCCTCATAAATTCATAATTTTTAAATTATAATTTAATTCCCATTTTTTTTCTCACTTCATTTAATTTTGGCTCAGCTAAAGCCCTCGCTTCTCTTGCTCCTTTACTTAGAACTTCATTTAAATAATCTTCATCTTTTCTTATTATATTAAATTTTTCTTGAATATTTTTAATGAATCTAAGGACAATTTCTGCTACTTCATTCTTAAATTCTTTATAAGTATATTCTTGATACTTTATAACAATTTCTTCTATTTCTTTATTTTGAATAGAAGCAATTATCGAAATCAGATTTGAAATTCCGGGTTTATTTTCTTCATTA
>CAZFQF010000134.1:0-1026 GCA_964520725.1 uncultured Muribaculaceae bacterium
ACATGCTGGAGGAAAATTTGGAGGCGGTGGATACAAAGTATCTGGCGGTTTACATGGAGTAGGAGCATCGGTTGTAAACGCCTTAAGTAGCTGGGTTGAAGTTTCAGTGTATCAAAATTCAAAGATTTATTATATAAGATTTGAAAAAGGTGGTCATGCGGTTGAACCTTTAAAAGTAATTGGTGATTGTGATCCTGAAAGAACTGGAACAACTATAACATTTAAACCAGATCCTGAAGTTTTTAAAGAAACAACTGTTTTTGAATATGATATTTTAAAATCAAGAGTAAGAGAATTAGCTTTTTTAAATAAGGGTTTAAGAATAATTTTATGTGATGATCGTGAAGTAGAAAAAATTAAAGATGAGTTTTTATATAATGGCGGTTTAACTGAATATGTAAAATATTTAAATAGAAATAGTCATCCAATTCATGAAACAATTATTAGTACAGAAAGTACAAAGGATGATGTTACAATAGAGGTAGCAATGCAATATAATGATACTTATAACAATAATACTTTATCTTTTGTAAATAATATTAATACTCACGATGGTGGTACTCATGAAGAAGGAATTAGAAATGCATTAACAAGAATTATCAATAATTACGCTCGTAATAATAAATTTCTAAAGGAAAATGATGACTCTTTAACTGGTGATGATGTTAGAGAAGGCTTAACGTTAATTGTTTCATGTAAACATCCAGATCCGCAATTTGAAGGTCAAACAAAAGGGCGTTTAGGAAACTCAGAAGTAAGAAAAATAGCATCAGATCTATTTAGTCCAGAATTAGAAAGGTTTTTGATGGAAAATCCTAATGAATCTAGACTAATTATTGAAAAAAGTTTAACAGCTTCAAGAGCGAGAATTGCAGCAAAAAAAGCTCGAGAATTAACTAGAAGAAAAGGAGATTTAGATGTCACAAACTTTTATGGAAAACTTTCTGATTGCAAAAGTAAAGATCCTAAAGAATGTGAAATATTTTTAGTCGAGGGAGATTCTGCAGGAGGATCGGCTAAAAAGGG
>CAZFQF010000134.1:1036-1454 GCA_964520725.1 uncultured Muribaculaceae bacterium
TTACTCAAGCAATTTTGCCTTTGAGAGGAAAAATTTTAAATGTTGAAAAAGCTAGACTAGATCGAATGTTATCTAATGAAGAAATAAGAACAATTATTACTGCTTTCGGAACTGGAATAGGTGAAGATTTTGATTTATCTAAACTTAGATATGACAAAATTATAATTATGACCGATGCGGATGTAGATGGTTCACACATTAGAGTTTTATTACTTACATTGTTTTATAGGTTTTTTAAGCCTTTAGTAGAAACGGGACATGTATATGCTGCTAATCCCCCTTTATTTGTTATAAAACACGGTAAAACGATTCATTATGCCCTTACAGAAGAAGATAGAGATATTTATATAAAAGAACTTTTAGAAAAAAGTCCTAATACTAGATATGAAATAGGCCGAATGAAAGGTTTAGGAGAAGT
>CAZFQF010000134.1:1490-2018 GCA_964520725.1 uncultured Muribaculaceae bacterium
ATGGGTGAAGAAGTAGAACCAAGAAGATTGTTTATTGAAGAAAATGCTACATATGCTGATAATATAGACGTATAGGAGGTCTTTATGGATAGATTAGAACAGAATAATATAGTAAATGAGGTTGAAAAATCTTTCATTGATTATTCAATGAGTGTTATAACAGCACGAGCATTACCAGATCTTAGAGATGGATTAAAACCAGTACATAGAAGAATTTTATATTCTATGTATGAATCGGGTTTTACTCCAGATAAAACTCATAAAAAAAGTGCTAAAATTGTCGGAGATGTTATGGGAAAATACCATCCTCACGGTGACTCTAGTATTTATGAAGCAATGGTAAGGATGGCTCAAAACTTTTCGTACAGATATATGTTGGTAGATGGACACGGTAATTTCGGTAATGTTGATGGAGATGGGGCTGCAGCGATGCGTTATACCGAATCAAGATTGTCAAAAATATCTTTAGAGCTACTTAAAAACATTAATAAAAATACTGTAGATTTCGCTACGAATTTTGATGAATCT
>CAZFQF010000135.1:0-1967 GCA_964520725.1 uncultured Muribaculaceae bacterium
ACAAAAAGAGCATTTGACGCATGAAGTTTTAAATGCTAAAAATCATGCTCGTGAGGCAGAAATTATTGCTAAAGCTGGAGAAAAATATTCGATAACTATTGCTACTAATATGGCTGGTCGTGGGACTGATATTAAACTTGGAGAAGGTGTTACAGATCTAGGTGGGCTTTGTGTAATTGGAACTGAAAGACACGAATCAAGGAGAATTGATAATCAGTTACGTGGGCGAGCTGGTCGTCAAGGAGACCCAGGATACTCGCAATTCTTTATTTCGTTTGAAGATGAATTAATGAGAAGATTCGGAACTGACAGAGTTAAAACCATGATTCAAAACCTTGGGTATGATGAAACCCAACCTTTAAGATCAAAAATGTTTTCTAAAAGTATTGAAAGTGCTCAAAAAAAGGTTGAAGGTAATAATTATGATATGCGTAAAAGTCTTTTAGATTATGATAATATTGTCAGTGAGCAACGAAAAATTATTTATGAAAGAAGAAATAACATTTTAGATGTTGAAGATATGAAAGAAATTTCTTATCAAACTATTAATGATTATGTTGAAGCGTTTATTGAAGGATATATGCCTTCACAAGATTTTTTAACTGAAAAAGATATAGATTCGATTACTAACAATTTTAATAATAATATTTTAAAAAGGAATAAATTAATTAAAGAGGATCTTGAAAAGCGAAATCCTGATGAAGTAATTGAATATTTAATAAGTCTATTAATAAAAGATTATAATACAAAGATTAGTGAAGTTCCTAGAAATATAAGTAATGATTTTGAAAGGTATATTTCTCTTAAAGTTATTGATGAAGTTTGGGTAGAACATATCGGTTCAATGGATCAATTAAAAGAGGGAATTGGACTAAGAGGTTATGGACAATCGAATCCTTTGCAAGCCTATGCTTTAGAAGGATACGAAATGTTTGCTCAAATGCTTGATACAATTGATGCTAATATTGCTAACTTTTTATTAAAAGTGGAAATTAGGCAAAATATTGAACCAAAGAAAAAAGAACAAATTCAAGCAAATGATGGTAAAGAGCATATTAAAAAGACTCCTAAAAAAAGTGACAAAATTGGTCGCAATGATCCGTGTCCATGTGGTTCGGGTAAAAAGTTCAAGATGTGCCACGGAAAGTAGCATAAACAAAGGGATTGTGTGAAATTGTAAATTTTACAAAAACTAAATTTGCCAACCAAATCATAAACTATTTGCATAAAAGTATGATAAATAAGGGATTTCAACCAGACTAAATGATAAAATAGAAATCTACACATAAATGAAAATGTGTAGATTTTTTTGATAGAATAAATAAAACAGCAAAAGTAAATGAACGAATGCAAACAATGTTGCGAAAAATATTAATGCAAAAAAGGATAAAGTAAACAAAAACTTTATATTTTTTATTTTTGGATAAATTTATAATGATTAACTAAGGGCAATGTCTAAAATCATTAAGTCTTTTTTCTTATTAGTTTGACTTTCAGGTATCAATTCTTGGACTACAACATAAATCATTGCTCCCGCCGCAAAAGCAAGCAAATACGGTAATAAAAATCTAACTTTTAAAACTAGCAGAGCACCTAAAATTCCAGAGATAGGCTCTACTACACCGCTTAATTGACCCCAAAAGAATGCTTTTCCTCTAGATAAACCTTCTCTTCGGAGCGGGATACTAACTGCTGTTCCTTCGGGGAAATTTTGTAATCCAATGCCTAAAGCTAATAAACAAGCAGCACTTAACGTAGCACCTTCAAGATTATAAGCAATTGAACCAAATGCTACACCCACAGCTAATCCTTCCGGAATATTATGAAGGGTTATTGAAACAACTAACATTAAACTTCTTTTTAAACTATGATGATTAGTCTTTTTCTTAACAGTTTTTTTGCTTATATAACTAAAAACTTTATCACCAAAAAATAACAATAATCCGCCACTAAAAAATCCGATAAAA
>CAZFQF010000136.1:0-1950 GCA_964520725.1 uncultured Muribaculaceae bacterium
AACAAAAGTTATCTTTTTTTTATTAAAATATTTTTATAAAAAAGCTATAATTAACTTATGAAATAAGGAGTCGAAACTTATGGAAACTAAAACAAAAAAAATAATAGGAATAATAATTTCCATAGTGTTATTATTCCTAATAACAATCGGAGGATCATTTGCTTATTTCAGTGCAAGTTTAAGCGGAGCAGAAAATACTCCACCAATAACTGCAGCAGGTGGAACAATGAATATCACATTTGCAGGTGGCTCCACCAATAACCGTAACAGGGATATATCCGAGTAATAATCCAGTGGTAACGAAGAATTTCACGGTAAGCGGAAATAATAGAACAGGAATCAAGATAGGGTATTTCTTAAATTTAATAATGGATGAAAATAATTTTAGTGCAGAGCAGTAAAATATAAACTAACAAGTATTAACACCGAAAGTAATGGTGAAGTAGTTTCTTCGATAACCGAAATCAAAGATTTATATAATGGATCAACAGTTAATTTACTTGGAGTGGGATACTTTAATGAAACAAGTTCTAATCCATATAAAGTAGTTTAGAAATTTAGTTATAAATTTTAAAGACTATTTTTTTTGATTTTAAGATATAAATAATAATTAAACTATGATATAATTTTATTTAGTAAAGAAGAGGAAATATTATGAACTTAATTGATTTTTTAGAGGAAAAATTAGAAGAAATATTAAATAAATTAGGATATAAAACAAAAGCTAGATTAATTGTAAGCAACCGTCCAGATTTAGGAGATTATCAATATAATGGAGCATTTACTTTAGCTAAAGAATATCAAAAAAATCCTAATGAAATTGCTAAAGAAATCTTAGAAGAACTACAAAAGACAAATTATTTTAAAAAAATCGAACTAGCTGGAGCTTTTGTGAATTTAACTATTAGTGATGAGTTATTAATAACATATGTTAATGATTTAAACAAAGACATAAATATTAGTATTCCAAAAGTACTACCTCAAAAGTTATTTATTGATTATGGGGGGCCTAATATTGCGAAAGAACTTCATGTTGGTCATTTAAGAAGTGCTAATATTGGTGAGGCATTAAAAAGATTATTTAAATTAGTAGGATATGAGGTAATTAGTGATGTTCATTTAGGAGATTGGGGTCGCCCAATGGGATTAATTATTAGAGAGATAAAGGAAATGTATCCTGATTTACCTTATTTTGATGATAGTTTTAATGGCGATTATCCACAAGAAACTCCTGTAACTATAGAGCAGTTAAATGCTATTTATCCAAGAGCTAGTATTAAAGCTAAAGAAGATGAAGATTATCTAAATGAAGCTAGAAGTATTACTACTGCACTTCAACATGGACACAAAGGATATTTTGCTTTATGGCAAACGTTTTATAATCTATCTTTAGATGACATAAAAAAAACTTATAAAAAGCTAAATGTCGATTTTGATCTTTGGGAAGGCGAATATGATGCTGAGGCATACATTCCTGAGATGATGGAATATTTAACTAAAAACAATTTAACTCAAATTAGTGAAGGAGCAACAATTATTGATGTTAAGACTCCAGAAGATAATCGGGAAATTCCACCAGTAATTTTAATTAAAAGTGATGGAGGAATTCTTTATGATACTACGGAGTTAGCAACTTTATATTCTCGAGTTAAACATTATAATCCAGAAATAATTATTTATTTAACAGATATTCGCCAAGAACTTCATTTTGTTTCAGCTTTTAGAGCAGGTTATAAAACTAAGATAGTACCTGATGCTACTATTCTGGAACATTTAGGATTTGGAACAATGAATGGCCCGGATGGAAAGCCATTTAAGACTCGGGATGGTGGAGTTATGAGTCTTAATGGATTAATAGAATTAGTTACAATTGAAACTCGTAAATTAATTAAAGACAATATAAAGGAAGAAGAAAAAGATGGACTAGCTGAAACTTTAGCTATTGCCGCA
>CAZFQF010000137.1:0-1919 GCA_964520725.1 uncultured Muribaculaceae bacterium
ATAGCAACAACAAATAAAGTTTTAGAAATTTTGTTAAAAAAAGGAATTGAATTAGCTGAACCTGGCGAATTTACTAAAAGAGCTTTTTTAAATGGAAGAATAGATTTATTAAAAGCAGAAGCTATTGGGGATATAATTAATTCCGAAACAGAAAAAGCACGAAAACTAGCAATTAATCAAATAACAGGTGGATTAACTAAGAAAATAACTGATTTAAGAAGTAAAATTATTTCCGTTTTAGCTAATATTGAGGTAAACATTGATTATCCTGAGTATAATGATATTGAAATTGTAACTAATTCTGCTTTAAAATTAGATTTAGATCAAATAAAAAAAGAATTAGAAGGTTTAATAAACGAAGCAGAAAATGGAAAAATAATAAAAAATGGGATTGATGTCGTAATTATGGGTAAACCAAATGTCGGTAAAAGCAGTATTTTAAACGCTTTTTTAGAAGAAGAAAAGGCAATTGTGACTAATATTCCAGGAACTACTCGTGATATCGTTGAAGGAAGAGTAGTGTTATCGGGAATTTTATTAAATTTTATTGATACTGCAGGAATTAGAGAAACTGAAGATATTGTTGAAAAAATTGGTGTTCAAAAAAGTCTTGAAATGAGTAGAAATGCTGATTTGATTTTATATGTTATTGATAATTCATTTGATAACTTTAGTGATGATTTAAAAATGCTGGACGAAATAAAAGATAAGAAAATAATAGTGTTTATTAATAAAAGCGATATATCTACTAGCAATAGTTATAAAGAATTTAAAAAATATAATTTAGTAAAGGGAAATACTTTAGATTCATTGGGATTGTCTGATTTAAAGGATAAAATTATCGAGTTATTTAAAATTAATGAATTAGAAACGAAAGATTATTCATATTTATCTTCAGCAAGACATGTATCTTTAATCAAAATAGCAAAAGAGTCAATTGAAAATGCGATATCGGAGATTAATAATAATATTCCAATTGATATGTTAACTATAGATATTAATAATTGTTATAATGCTTTAGGAAGAATTATTGGAGAAACTTCTGAAGATGATTTAATAAATGAATTATTTTCTAAGTTTTGTTTAGGGAAGTAGGAAAAAATGGAAAAATATGACGTAATAGTAGTAGGTGGAGGACATGCTGGTGTTGAAGCAGCGCATGCAGCATCCAAAAAAGGTTTTAATGTTACTCTAGTTACTTCGAATATAAAAAATATTGCTGATATGCCATGTAATCCATCAATTGGTGGAACTGCTAAAGGAATAGTTGTTAGAGAAATTGATGCCTTAGGTGGATTAATGGGAAAAGTAGCAGATCGCAGCCATTTTCAAATAAAAATGCTAAATAATGCTAAAGGTCCAGCAGTAAGATCGCTCAGAGCTCAAGCAGATAAAATAGTTTACCCAGCAAATATGAAAAAAGAGCTGGATAAGCTAGAAAATTTAAAAATAATTGAAGCAATGGTTGAAAACATAATTGTTGAAAATAATAAAATAAAAGGAATCATTTTAGAAGATGGAAAAGAAATATTATGTTGTGCTTTAGTTTTAACCACAGGAACTTATTTAAAAAGTAAAATTTTAATTGGTAATACAATAAAAAAAGAAGGACCTCACGGGGAAAAATCTTCTTCTCATTTAAGTGATAACTTAAAAAAATTAGGTTTTGAAATTTTAAGATTAAAAACTGGTACTCCTCAAAGAATTGATAAAAAAAGCATCGATTTTTCTAAACTCCAAATTGAAAAAGGAGATATGACTCCTTGGACCTTTAGTTTTGATAATGGACCGTTATATAATCCAAAGGAGCAAGAAGTGTGCCACGTTACTTATACGACACCTTTAACTCATCAAATCATTAGAGATAATATTCATTTATCGGCAATGTATAGTGGAAATGTTGAAGGAATAGGAGCGAG
>CAZFQF010000138.1:0-1909 GCA_964520725.1 uncultured Muribaculaceae bacterium
TAGGAGAGTTTGCATTAACTCGTAAATTTGGCGGCCATGCAGGGAAAAGGTAGGAAGGAAAGCTAAAGATGGAAGCATATGCAATACATAAAATGGCGATGGTAGCACCTCGTAAAGCAAGAATGACTCTTGATTTAATTAGAGGGAAAGATATCGCATCAGCCGAAGCTATTTTAAAAAATACAAATACTAAATCTAGTCGCTTAATTATCAAAGTTCTAAATTCAGCTGTTGCTAATGCAACAAATAATTTAGAAATGAAAAAAGAAGCGTTAGTAATATCTGAATGCTTTATTAATCCGGGACCTGTACTTAAAAGAATGAAATTCGGATCAAGAACTAAAGTGGACAGAAGAGATAAAAGAACAAGTCACGTAACTATTAAAGTTAGTGACGGGGTTAAGGAGGCTTAAAACTATGGGGCAAAAAGTAAATCCTAATGGATTAAGACTTGGAATTAATAAAGACTGGCAAAGTAAATGGTTTTCTAAAGAGAATTATGCAACTTATTTAAATAATGATATTAAAATTAGAGAATATCTATTTAATAATTTAAAAGATGCAGCAGTTAGTTCGGTAATCATTGAAAGAAAGAAAAACAGATGTGATATTAGAATTTACACTGCTAAACCAGGAATTATTATTGGTCAAGGTGGAAAAGACATCGAGAAATTAAGAAATAAAATCAAGAAATTAATTAACGAAGAAGTTTATATAACTATCGTTGAAGAAAAAAGACCTGATTTAAATGCGAAATTAGTTGCAAATTCAATTGCAAAACAAATTGAAAATCGTGGTAATTTCCGTAATGTTCAAAAAAAGGCAATTAAATCAACTTTAAAAGCTGGAGCTTTAGGAATTAAGACAGCTGTTTCAGGACGTTTAGGCGGAGCTGAAATGGCACGTACTGAAGGTTATACTGAAGGAACTGTTCCTCTACATACTTTAAGAGCTGATATTGATTATGCAACAAGTGAAGCAGATACAACTTATGGAAAAATCGGGGTAAAAGTATGGATATATAAAGGTGAAATACTTCCTACTAAGAAAGTTAATAAGGGAGGTGCTTCAGATGGCATTGATGCCCAAAAGAACTAAATACCGTAAACCTCATAAAGTAAGTTACGAAGGAAAAGCTAAAGGAAATATTAAGTTAGAATTTGGAGACTATGGAATTCAAGCTAAAGAAGGCGGATATATTAACGCTAGACAAATTGAAGCAGCTCGTATTGCAATGACTCGTTATATGAAACGTGGCGGAAAAGTATGGATTAATATTTTTCCCCAACTTGCAAGAACTGGTAAACCTTTAGAAACTCGTCAAGGAAAAGGTAAAGGAGACGTTAAAGAATGGGTAGCAGTAGTTAAAGAAGGCAAAATCATGTTTGAAATTGCTGGAGTTAGCGAAGAAATCGCACGTGAGGCATTAAGACTTGCGGCTCATAAATTAAGCGTTAAAACAAAGTTTGTAACGAGAGAAGAAAGTGGTGAAGTTTGTGAAAACTAATGAAATCAGAAAAATGACCACCGAAGAAATGAATAAAAAAATCGGAGAATTGAAAACAGAACTTTTTGAATTACGTATGAAACAAGCAACTGGAAATCTTGATAAACCTCATAGAATTAATGAGTTAAGAAAGACTGTTGCAAGAATTAAAACGGTATTAAACGAGAAAGATGGGAGTGAAAATTAATGGAAAAAACTAAACGCGCTGAATTAATCGGTAAAGTTGTTAGTAGTACTAACGATAAAACTATTACAGTATTAGTAGAAACATATCGTAACCACCCATTATATAAAAAGAGAGTTAAATATTCTAAAAAATATGCCGCACATGATGAGGCAAATATTGCGAAAGTTGGAGACACAGTTAAAATAGTTCAAACTAGACCATTATCTAAAACAAAA
>CAZFQF010000139.1:0-1900 GCA_964520725.1 uncultured Muribaculaceae bacterium
TACGAGATAATATAAAAATATTACCTACTTTTTCTAAATATAAAGTTTATATAATAGATGAAGTTCATATGTTATCTTCTAGTGCTTGGAATGCTTTTTTAAAAACATTAGAGGAGCCCCCAAAACATGTAGTATTTATTTTGGCGACAACAGAAATACAGAAAGTTCCTATTACAGTTTTATCAAGATGCCAAAGATTTGATTTCCAGAGGATAAGCGAAGAAGTTATAGTTGATCGATTAAAAAGTATCGTGAAGATAGAGGAAATTAATATAACGGATGAAGCATTAAAAGAAATAGCTATAATCTCAGATGGAGGTTTACGAGATGCTTTAAGCTTACTAGATCAGTTATCTAAACTAAATGAACAGATTACCATAGATGTTTTAAAATCCTCATATGGGATTTTAACTACAGTAGATATTGAACTTTTATGGAAATTTTATTTAAAAAAAGATATAGATAACTTTATTAAGCAACTGGATTTATTTAAATCAGACGGAATAGTTGGTTTAAACTTACTAAATAAATTAATAGATTATTTATTGATTGAATTAATTAAATGTAAAAAAAGTGGCTTTAGTGATATTCAAAACTTAGACAAAATAATATTTGAATTAGAGTCTTGCTACAATAAACCAAATATTTATCTTTTAATTAAAACAGTACTCTTGTCTAATATAAATAAAGAAGACTTAAAAACGGAACAAGAGCAAGAGATTGAATCTATTCCGAAAGTAAAAAAAGAAAAAATTATTTCCCGGGAAATAATTTCAGATGTTAATTCAAATTTAATAGATGATAAATTATTAGAAATCAGAATAAATAATTCTTTTGTAAACGCTGATATTAATTTAAAAAAGAGTTTTATGAAAAATTGGCAAGAGTTAATAATACAATTAACCAAAAATAATGATTTAAAATGTTTATCAATTATAAAAAGCACAAAAGTCGAGGTTGCCTCACCAACAAATGTAATATTATCTACGGATACATATTCTAACAGTATATTATTTAATTCGATTTCTGAAGAAATTAGTGAGAAATTAAAAAAAATTACTAATAAAGATATAAAAATAATTTGTTTGGATTCAGAGTGTTGGGGTAAAGAAAAAGAAATATATATAAAAAATAAGAAAACTAAAGTTTATCAATTACTAGAAGAACCGGAAATAAAAAAAAATAATCAAATAAAAGATCTTGCTGAAAATTTATTTGGTAATGAATTAATAGAATGTAAGTAAAGAGGAGAAAATATATGAATATACAAAATTTAATGGCACAAGCTAACAAAATCAAAAAAGATGTTGAAAAAAAACGAGCTGAAATAGACAAGACTACTTTTGAAGGAAATTCCGAATTTGTTAAATTATTAATGAATGGTAAAAAAGAAATCTTGGATTTAAATATAAAAAAAGAAGTATTAAAAGATGCTGAAGATTTAGAGGCCTTGGAAGACATGATTTTAATTGCTTTTAATGATGCTATGAAAAAAGTAGATGAAAAAACAAAAAAAGAACTTGGGGCTTATGGCTCTGATTTAAACGGTTTAATCTAAAATGATTTATCCTAAAGCGTTGGAAGAATTGATTTTATATTTTAAAAAATTACCAGGAATTGGAGAGAAATCTGCTGAAAGAATGGCTTTATCAGTAGTTAATTTCACCAAAGAAGAAAACGAAAACTTTTCCAGATCTATATTAAAGGTTAGTAAAGATTTACATAAATGTAATATTTGTTCGAATTTAACCGATTCAGATAAATGTAATATTTGTTCAAATGAATTTAGAAATCAAAACTTAATATGTGTAGTTGAAGATTATAAAAGTATTTTTATGTTTGAAAAGCTAGGAAAGTTTAATGGTGTATACCACGTTTTAAATGGATTGATTTCTCCAAT
>CAZFQF010000140.1:0-1868 GCA_964520725.1 uncultured Muribaculaceae bacterium
AATTTGATAAATTATTGGGTTTTAATTTAGGAATTGATGATTATGTTACTAAACCTTTTAGTCCTAAAGAATTAATGGCTCGAATTAAAGCTGTAGCTAAAAGAACTCTAGGTGAAGATATAATAACAGTTGATAAAATAACAATTAATAAACTTACAAGAGAAGTTGTAATTAATGATGAATTAGTAACTCTTACTCATACCCAATTTGAATTATTATATTTATTTTTAACTAATATTAATATTGCTTTATCGAGAGAAAAAATCATTAATAGTATTTGGGGATATGATTATGAATCAGATGATCGAACTATTGATGCGCATATTAAGTTTTTAAGAAGTAAATTAGGAAACTATCGAAACAATATTAAAACAGTTAGAAAGGTCGGATATAAATTTGAGTACAAAAAATAATTGTCAAACAATTAGTGCTAAAACCTTAACTTATTTAATTGTTTTTTCGATAATTATTTTACTTTTATTATGGATTGTTCAAATTGGTTTTTTGAAAATTTTTTATGAAAAATCGCGAATCAATGCAATAAATAATATTGCAAATAAAATAGATAAATTTGAAGGCAATTTAGATAACGAGTTAGAAAAAATTGCTTATGATTCAGATATATGTATTGAATATTATACTTTGTTTGATACTCATAGTTACAATGTTTTAAATAAAGATTGTCTTTTAAAAAATAAAAATAAAGAAATATTAAAGGGAAAATCTGATTTATTTAATAGCCAAAATAATCGAACTTTATTAACAATCGAAAATCCCGCTAATAATTCTAAAAGTTTAATATATGGTTTAAGATTAGATGATAATTCATATATCTTTTTAAATACGAAATTAGAAGATGTTACAAGTACAACTTCAATCCTTGTAAATCAATTGATTTATTTAACTTTAATAGTTATTATCTTAGCAATTATTATGTCTTATTATGTATCAAGGATGTTAAATAAACCACTTTTAAATATTACTGATAAAGCCCGCAAAATGGCCCATGGTGATTATAGTTTAGATAATACCCGATATGGAATTGCTGAAATTGATGAATTAAATACTGTACTTAATTATGCTAGAAGTGAGGTGGCTAATACTGATGAGTTAAGAAGAGACTTGATGGCGAATGTCTCTCATGATTTAAAAACGCCGCTAACAATGATAAAAGCTTATGCCGAGATGGCTAAAGATATTAATGTTGATAACAAGAAGAAAAGAGAAGAAAATTTATCAGTAATTATTGCTGAGGCAGATCGATTAAATGTATTAGTTAATGATGTTTTAGAACTATCTAAATTAGAAAGTGGCAAAAATAATCTAGTTATTCAAGATTATGATTTGGTTGAAGAAATTAATGAAATTCTTAAAAGACATGAAATAATTAAAGAATTAGAAAGTTATATTTTTGAGGTAAATATTCCTAAAATAGCAGTTGTGAAAGCTGATAAGCACAAAATTGATCAAGTAATTTATAATTTAATAAATAATGCTATTAATTATACAGGGGAAGATTTAACAATTCGAATTAATGTTAAAGATAAAAAAAATAATTACTTGGTAGAAATTATCGATACTGGAAAAGGGATTGATGAAAAAGATTTGCCGCTTATTTGGACAAAATATTATAAAAACGAAAAAAAACATAAAAGAAATGTTGTCGGAACGGGTTTAGGTTTATCGATAGTTAAGAATATTTTAACTGAACATAATTTTGAATATGGCGTAGAAAGTAAAAAGGGAAAGGGTACAAAATTTTATTTTATGATTACTAAAGGGAAAATTTCATGAAAAATTCATAAATATCATTTATATTATTAATAGAGAAGAAAAAGCAGATAGAAAATCTTTTATCTTTATAGACG
>CAZFQF010000141.1:0-1860 GCA_964520725.1 uncultured Muribaculaceae bacterium
AGAAGTATATTGTTATGAAAATGGTAATTTAATTCCTAGTAGCATTGATGATGCTTTAGATATACCTAGAACTTTTATTAAAAAGACACAGAGTAAAACTTTAAGAGTATCACCTTTTATCTCTAAATTTCATCAATTCTATAAACATGATCCGAGTCAACCTTTTCCAAAATTCTTAAAAGGTGGAATACCTTATGAATTTGAATTAGCTGGAAATAACCCTCAAGGAAATAATATATATAAAGCGACTCAAGTAATTTACCGCAAAGAAACTGGTAGAGAATATGCCCAATTTTTAAATAAGAATAATAGGGAATTATTTATAAAAATAACAGGAATTCCTAACGAAAATCATATTTTAGAGAAAATAAAAGATTTGGGATTAGAGACAGAGTTTGCAACTTTACCACAACCAGAATCTATTTCTACTAATAAAAATTCTCGCGTAACTTATTATATTGAAAAAAGTTCTGTTCCTAATTTAGGAGCGAGTTCAATCCGTTTAAACTGATAAAATTTTATCAGTTTTTATTTTTTCGTGTTATAATATTTCCTAGGAGTATTAAATGAAAAGAGAAGAAGTAAACTATGATGATTTAAGTCCAATGATGAAACAATACTGGGACATTAAAAAAAATTATCAAGAGGAATTTTTATTTTATCGAGTTGGTGACTTTTATGAAATGTTCTTTGAAGATGCTGTGCGTGCGGCTAAAGAGTTAGAGTTAACTTTAACTGGAAAGAATGCGGGTTTAAGTGAAAGAATTCCTATGGCTGGTGTACCTCATCATGCTGTTAAAGCATATATCGAAAAATTAGTTAGCAAAGGATATAAGGTAGCTGTATGTGATCAAGTTGAAGATCCAAAATATGCTAAAGGGATGGTTAAAAGAGAAGTAACTCAAGTTATAAGTAAGGGAACTATTGTTGACTTAGAGTTTTTAGATGGAACTGATTTTAACTATATTGGAAGTATTTTAGACTTTAATTATATTTATCTTTTAACCTATGCTGATATTTCAACGGGAAATATCTATAGTGAATTTATTAATAAGGAAACTGATGCTTTATTAAATCGAATTTTAAATCTTAACTTAAAAGAAATTATTATTAAAAATAACTTTGATTTAGAAATAATCAATATATTGAAAAATAGTTATCATATTAATCTAACAATTATTGATAAAACATATTCTGAAAATATTCAGTTAACTAATAATATTCCAAATCCTCAAATTAAAGAAGGAGTAGAGCATTTATTTTATTATTTAATTGTGGTCCAGTTAAAAGATTTATCTCATTTTAACGAAATAATTATTAAAGACAATAAAGAATATTTAACAATGGATATCCATACAGTTCGTAATTTAGAATTATTTGAAACTTTGAGATTAAAAGAAAGACAATATAGTTTAATTTGGCTTTTAGATAAATGTAAAACTTCAATGGGATCAAGAACTTTAAAAGAATTTTTAATGAATCCTTTAAAAAACGTTGAGGAAATTAATAAAAGACTAAATTATATCGAGAAATTAAATAATGAATTTATTTTAAAAGGTGAACTTGCCAAATTATTATGTGAAGTCTATGATTTAGAAAGATTATGCGGTAAAGTTGTTTGTGGTTCATTAAATGCTCGAGATATGTTACAAATAGAAAGATCTTTAAAAGTCTTACCCGAAATTAGTGAAATTATTAAAGCTTTAAATCTAGATATTGATTTAAAAGTACACAGTGATTTATGTAACCTATTAGAAAAAGCTATTTATGAAGAGCCTCCAGTAACAATTAAAGAAGGATATTTAATTAAAACCGGATATAACGCTGAACTTGATGAATTAAAAATTATTCGTTCAGGTG
>CAZFQF010000142.1:0-1835 GCA_964520725.1 uncultured Muribaculaceae bacterium
AATGGATAGCTGGTAGGGTTTCTAGAGAAAAACTAACTGCAGCAACTGAGGGACAACAGGCTTATAATAATTTTCTAGATACAATAACAGCCAGGGATGACCAGTTAAAAGGAATTAAAGCTGGAAAAGATAGCGCATTAAGTGATTTAAATAGCGAAAACAAAGTTTCAAAAGCTTTTATGGAAAGATTTTTAAATACAGGTGATAATAGAAGTAGATATTTTAGAAAAGAAATAACTAAAGATGCTGCTGGAAATGATGTTATTAATACTATCCAAGAGAAAAGTTATGAGGAAATCGTCGCAGAAAATAAAGATATTTTTGCTGAATATATAGAAGCAACAGCGAAAAAGGATATTAAAAATCGAACAATAATTGATTTGGAGAAAAAATATAAAGATGATTCAGAGTATGTAGAAACTTTGGTAGAAGATTTATCAAAAACATTAACTAAAAGTCTTAATTCTTTAGGAACAGAAACCTCGAAAAAGATTTTGAGTAAGGGAGGTTTTGCTAGTGTTCACGACATTGAAAAAGCTTTTGAAAAAATTGGAACTGCAGAATTTGAAGGATTATACGATAATATTATGGATGTAAGAAAGGCTATTAACATCGAAGTAGATAAACAAACTAGAGATGCTACTAAAGCAGCTAAGGAAGCTAACAAATGAGAATAATAAAGCGAGTAACAAATTACTTAGAGAAACCTACTTTTGTTAATTTGGAAGATTTTTGTAAAAATTATCTTGAATTATCTGAATCTTACTTTAGTTTGGGTGATGAAGACCAAATAAATGCTATTAAAAAAGCTAAGGACGAGGTTTTAGTTGCAAAAGCATTGGGAACTGAAATTCAATTTTTTGTTAATAAAAGCGCGGAAGAAATAATTGCTTATTTTGAAAGAGAAATGATAAGAATAGTAAAAAAAATACCTAAAGATATTTCCGAGGAAGTTAAAAATGAAATTAAGAGATATTTAATTAGGAATCTGATATACGCTCAGAAGTTAAAAATGAATATACCAAAAGCACAGCAATTAACTGTTGAGGAATTTTATGAAAACTATAAAATTGTTAAAGATAGTTTACCTGTTATTTCTTACCGTGCTGGTAAAGGGTTTAAATAAAAAGGAGGAATAAAATGGGGAATAATAATTTTTTAATCCCAGCTAATTCCAAAAAATCAATGTTGATATTAGGATTCTTTAATCCTGTTGATTTGATTATTTTTGGAACTGGAGTAGGGATAACATTTGTGTTTATGTTAGCGGTTAGAACTAATGATTTAAAAACAGCGATAATGATAATATTACCAGCTTTGATTTCAGCGTTTTTAGTAATTCCTATTCCTAATCAACATAATGTTCGAACGTTTATAGGAAATATATATTCTTATTTTACAAGAAGAAGGACTTATTATTGGAAAGGTTGGTGTAATAGTTATGGCAAAGAAGACATTAAATAATTCTAAATTTACGGAAGATTGGATTCCTGTTAGATCTATTCAAAATGGAATGATTCTATTAGAGGGGAATTATTATGTAACAGGAATTAAAGTAGAACCTAAAAATATTTTTATTTTAGATTATCAAACTCAAAATAATATTATTTTTAACTTAAGAAATTTCTATAATATTATTGATTATGAATTCTGGTTAATCGTAGCTGATAGACCAGTAGATATTAACTTATACTTATCTCAGCTTCAGCTTCAGTATAATGATGCTCAGACGCTAGTAGCTAGAAAGTTAATCTCTCAAGATATTGCTAAAGCCGAAAGATTTAGTAGTAATGCTGTAAATGCTGTAGATACCGAATATTTTATTTTATTTAGAG
>CAZFQF010000143.1:0-1815 GCA_964520725.1 uncultured Muribaculaceae bacterium
GTTTAATTTTTTAAAAGCAAGCATATTATATTTCTTTAATGCTCTTTCTAACTTCTTAAACTCATTTTCATTAATATAATCTAAAATAAACCCTTTCATAAAAATTTACCCCCTATATCCCTAAATATGCCCTCATTATAGCACATTTACGAACAAATGTCAATTCCTAGTACTTCTCTACTCTTAACTCGGAGCTATATTGTACCAAATCAATATGTATTTGTCAAGAATTTTTATTTGAAATCTCCTACTGGGATTAAACACTCTTCTTCTTGCTTACTATATTCTCCACCCATTAATGGACAAGTTTTTTTAGTAATATAATCTTTTAAGTGTTTGCCAAATATTCCGGCCAATGTAATAACAATAACTACTAATATTAAATTAAACAATAGATATTTTCCAATGCTTAAATCTTTGCGCATAATATATCACCATATACTATATTATTAATAATTAACAAAAAATTATGCCATTTAATGTCAGCTACTTTCTTTTTTATCAAATGTTTGATAAAATACGAGTCAGTGAGGTGAGTTATGTGGAATTACCAAATATTATAATTTTAGATGAAAAGAATAAAATATTAAGAACTAAGTCTTCGGAAGTAACATTTCCGTTATCAGATAGTGATAAAAAACTAATTTCTGATTCTTTAGATTATTTAGAAATGAGTCAAATAGATGAGTACCGTGAAAAATATGATTTAAGAGCGGGAATGGGTCTTTCTTTTATTCAGTTAGGAATTCCTAAAAGAATTTTTGTAGCATCCGAAGAAATTGATGAAAATAAATTTGAACGTTATGTCATAATTAACCCAGTTATAAAAAGTAAGAGCGAAGAATTAATTTATGTGGGTGAAGGTGAAGGATGTCTTAGTGTTAATCGTGATGTTGAAGGGATTGTCCCAAGACATGCACGAGTTACTATTGAAGCCTACGACGAAAATGGCGAACTATTTGATATCAGAGTCAGAGAAGACATGGCGGTTTTATTCCAACATGAACTAGATCATTTAGAAGGGATTTTATTTACTGATCGAATCAATAGAAAAAACCCTTATAAAAATCAACATTTAATGAGAGAAATATAAAAAAAGTACTTTAATTAAGTGAACCCAATTTTGGACACTTTATAAAGTACTTTTTATTTGTTTATTAATTTATAATCATCTTCTAACGAGAAAATAACATTTTCATCAATCCATTCTTTACGTGGTTCAACAACATCTCCCATTAAGACACTTACTCTTTTATCTGCAAGTGAAGCATCATTAATACTTACTTTAATTAAATTTCTCGTTTCTGGATTCATAGTTGTATCCCATAAAGGTCCTGGATTCATTTCACCTAATCCTTTATATCTTTGCACCTTGTAGTTTATTTTACCTTTAGTAATATCTTTTAATTCATCATCAGTCCAACAATATTGATGCTTAGAAGCAAAATCAATTTTATATAAAGGTGGCATCGCAATATAAACATGCCCCTCTTCAATTAAAGGTTTCATAAACCTATAAAAGAAAGTTAGTAATAAACACTGAATATGAGCTCCATCATCATCCGCATCGGTCATAATAACGACTTTATCATAATTAATATCTTTAATATCAAATTCATTACCTACACCAGCACCAATACAATTTATCATGATATTTATTTCTTCATTCTTAAAGATATCACTTAATGTTGCTTTTTCAGTATTAATAATTTTTCCTCTTAAAGGTAAAATAGCTTGGAACTTACGATCTCTACTCTTTTTAGCTGTTCCGCCCGCAGAATTACCCTCAACAATAAATAATTCATTAATTTTAGC
>CAZFQF010000144.1:0-1760 GCA_964520725.1 uncultured Muribaculaceae bacterium
ATGCATTACTTTATATGTACAATTTGATTCAATCTTTAGATAACGTTCCAGAAATAAAATATTTTCTTGCTTATATGTCAAAGATTACAGGATTTACTAAACCAAATGATTTTAGATTTAGTGAAGATAAACAGTTTATGTTTGAAGGGATAGTTCATTCGGCTTTTGTTTTATATAATAGTGGGGCACCTTCTAAAAGTCGTGTTATTGAAGCAAGAAAGAGATTTGTTGATGAAATAGAAGCCAAAACAGAAGAAAGATTATCTAGAACTCAACAATTAAATACGGTTAGAATTCAGGCATTAAGAGAACTAGGATACTCAGATATTAATCAAGAAAACTTTACTGAAGTTATCGAAAAAATGGCAGAAATAGAAACTAGAAGAGCTTAAAAAAAAGCTCTTTTTTCTTTTTAAAATATGAATCTCCCCTACCTTAACTTAAAATAGGTGAGAAGTGATAGAACAAGAAAGCTTATAACTTATATTAGATAATAAAAAAGTCTCAAGAGAATTTATTATTTACCCTAAGACAATTGAAATATATATTAATTAATAAAGTTATAAGTTAATAAGATTATAAGTTGAAATTAAAAAGAATTATAGTTTAATAACGAAATATTTATTTAAGGGGTAATTAACTTAGCAACTAGCAATAAGTAATAACCAAAGAGTAAGAATAACTTTAACTTAAACAGTGAATTATTAAGCCAAAAACAATCTATCATCAACTTCCTATAATATATATTATGTTAACTTATATTAATATTAAGAAAGATTGTTTTATTTAATAAATAAGTTCTTTCTTACTCTTTTGACATTATTAAAATAGTATATTATTTAAGATAAATAATATACAACCCAAAGCTATTCCGATTAAAACACTTTTACGAGAATATTTACTAGCTTCTGAATATATATCATTAACAGATACTGAGATCATTAAACCCGCTACAAATAATAAGACAAGACTAATTATAAAATTATTTAAAAATCTACTTAAAAATATCCAAGCAATGAGAGCTCCTAATGGTTCAGATAATCCACTAATAAAAGTTCCTTTAATTGCTTTCTTTTTCGATTTTGTTGCATAATAAATTGGAACTGCAATTGCTATTCCTTCAGGAATATTATGTAGCATAATCGCTATACCAAATTTTAAACCTAATTTTATATCTACCATTGAGCTGATGAAAGTAAGAATTCCCTCAGGTAGGTTATGGAGCATCAAAGCAATCATGCTTAGTACCCCTACCCTATAAAGATTATTACTCATCTCTTTTTGTTTTTTAATTTTTTTATTTATTGTTTCAGATATTAAATTCCCGAAAAATAGCATTGAAAATAAAACAAAAACCGCTAAAAGCATATTATGAGTTTGTTCAATATAAATAAATCCCTCAGGGATTAACTCAGTAACTGAAATTAAAAGCATAATACTAGCTGAAAATGCTAAAGAGCCACCAATAAAATCATTAATATTTTTAGGCTTAAAAAAGATAAAAGCAGCTCCAAATACGGTCGATATGCCCGATACAAAACTAATTAATAAAGCACCAATTATTTCCATATAATCACAGTAATTATATGAATTTTAAATTGTTTTTATACCATACTATGAATAGGAGGTAGTTTAAAATGGATAATAAAGCTAATAACAAAACAAAATCAAGAAATTCAGCAAGAAAGAATAGCAACAGTAATTCAAATAATACGAAATCTAGATCAAAAGCTAGAAATAACGCAGAATCACGTTCAAGA
>CAZFQF010000145.1:0-1749 GCA_964520725.1 uncultured Muribaculaceae bacterium
AGCCATTTTATAATGGCTTGCGCAGAAATAAGGTTATAAAAGTGTTAAATTCCCGTTATGGTTTTACTAGTTATTTCAATTCTGATGATGTTTACATCGACATAAAAATACAAAACTTTACATTTTTTGTATTTTTTTTAATTTTAGTATTGCATTATCAAAAAAAAGGAGATATAATAAAATTGCTTAGATAGAATAGAGCATTTTATATTAATGACTTGCATAATTTTTTTAAATAAAAGTTATGCACTCAAATTATTATAATAAGTAATAATTTGTATATGATTTATTTGTTGAATTTTTATAGAAATAGTTTTTACTAAAATTAAAACTATTTCTAAGATTTAATAGATAACGATTAATATTGTTTTATTCCAGCACTGAAGTTTCGAGTTATTTAGGAAATCTTATCTGCGCTAAGCAAAGCAATTGTTTTGGAGAAAGAGAAACTCCGAGAGATAAGTAGTTACCGGATTGTACTGATAATACGCCGCACTTTGTATATTGAGCTTTCCTTCATGGTAGCTTAGTGTATAATGTAACTATTCATCAAACCAGGCTAGATATTTTATCAGAATATCTAGTTTTTTGTTGTTGCATTAGAGGTAATCATTTGTTATAATTTATAATAGAATAGAGGTTGTTTTAGTGATGACTGATTGGGTTAGTGTGTACATTAGAAACAAAAAAAATAGTCTTTATCAATACGTAACAATTATTTCTAAAATTATCTCTGCTGATAATCGCAAGATTCTTAATAGTAAAAGAAGATCTTCAGAAATTTTTGAAAAAATAATTAATATATATGTTGATAAATATTTTTTGAAAACTAAAAATAAACTTAATAATTTAAGTAAACTCTTTATTGATAGTAAGTATATTGATGATTATGAATTAAATAATGAAATATCTGCGACAACGGAATATTTCATTAAAAATAATATGGCTTTTGAGATTGAAGAAAATCAAAAAGATATTATTCTCATAGCAGTATTTATCAAAATGGCAGTTAATATTGATAATTTAGTAAATCCTTTTGTTAAAGAAAAATTAAATATTAATAATATAATTCTGCAATATTTAGATTATTATCATAAAATAGAATTTATATTTTTAATTGATCAAGGAAAGAAAAATACTAAAGAGTTAATTGAATTGGTTAAATTAAATGTTCGGAAAGAAAAAAGTTTCTTTGATTTGTTAACTAGTAAAAACTCATTTAATAAATATATTCGCATTAGTGAAGAAGAAAATTATTATATAGCACAGTATAATTATTACATTGAAGAATTAGAAAAATATGATATTAAGCCCATAAAAAATGTTTATGAAACTCGGGGCATCGATGATAGTTTCGCCTTATTAAGTTTAGATTTAGTGAATATTACTTTAATGAAAGAATATAGCGTTAAAAAAGCTTTAAGTTATTTTTTTCTTCCGATTAAAAAAAGTTTTTTTACAAAAGAAAAAAATATTAGAGAATTAAAGATGATTTTAAAATCAAAAATAGTCAGTAAACAAATAAAATTATTAATTAATTATAACGAAATAACTTCTGAGCTATCAGGAATGTTAAATCGTAATAAATTTGATTATTATATATATTGTAGTAAAGATTCGACAATTAATGAAATTGATCCTAATCAAAAGTATTTATATAGTAAAGAGTTTATTAAAAGATATCAGATGGAAAAAGCTGATAATGTAATATTAGAAACAATCAATGTATACATGGAAGATAATGATATT
>CAZFQF010000146.1:0-1737 GCA_964520725.1 uncultured Muribaculaceae bacterium
CACGAACAGTAGGTCTAATACCTTTATGTCTATTACGTCCAGCTTTACCAATATTTACTAATTCATATTCTTCGTTACCAACTTCCCCAATTGTTGCCATACAATTTGAAAGTATTTTTCTGGTTTCACCTGATTGAAGTCTAACGATTACATATTTTTCTTCTCTTCCAAGAATTTGCGCAGATGATCCAGCACTTCTTGCTAGTTCTCCACCTTTTCCCGGTTTTAATTCGATGTTATGTACTAATGTTCCAACAGGAATATTTTTCAAAACAAGCGCATTTCCAACTTTGATGTCACACGCCTCACCAGCTTCAACAATCATTCCAACTTTTAAATTTTTAGGAGCTAAAATATATCTTTTTTCTCCATCCTTATAAAATAGTAACGCAATATTTGCACTACGATTTGGATCATATTCAATTGTTGCGACTTTAGCTGTTACACCAAATTTATTTCTTTTGAAATCGA
Organism: uncultured Muribaculaceae bacterium; assembly: GCA_964520725.1. Taxonomy (GTDB): domain Bacteria; phylum Bacillota_I; class Bacilli_A; order RF39; family UBA660; genus DUUS01. The sequence continues at coordinate 472 of CAZFQF010000146.1, forward strand.
TTACACGATATTGTTGTTTAGCACCGCCTCCAACTTTCCACGCAGTAGTTCTTCCTTGGTTGTTTCTTCCACCAGTTTTACTAACTTTTGCAAGCAAAGATTTTTCTGGTCTGTTAGTTGTTAACTCTTCGTTAGCTAAGGTTGTCATTCCTCTACGTCCAGGAGTCGTCGGTTTATATTTTTTAATTGCCATCTGTAATCACCTACATTTCTATAGATTGTCCATCTGCTAATGTTACAATCGCCTTTTTATATGTTTTTGTTAGTCCTGAGTGTTTTCCTACTCTTTTTTTCTTTGGTTTAGTATTAAGAGTATTTACACTTTTTACTTTTACATTAAATGCTTCTTCAATAGCTAGTTTAATTTGCGTTTTATTAGCGCTTTTAGCAACTTTAAAAACATAAACTTTTCCACTTTCTGATAAAGAAGTTGATTTTTCTGTAATAACTGGTGAATAAATAATATCTAAATTCATTATTTAATCCCCTCCTCTATATACTTCATTGATGCTTCATCAAATACTACTACATCTGAGTGTATTAAATCATAAACATTTACTTCAGGAGCAGTAATAACAGCTATATTATTTAAATTTCTAGTCGCCATATATAAGTTTTCAGCATCGCCACTACAAACAAATAATATTTTTCCTTCTAAATTTAATTTAGTCATTAATACTTTTGCATCTTTTGTTTTTAATGATGTTAACTCTAAAGACTCAACAACTCTAATCGCATTTTCATTAGCTTTCATCGTTAAAGCACTTTTTAAAGCTAGCACTCTTTCTTTTTTATTAATTTTAAATGCGTAATTTCTTGGAGTCGGAGCAAATACTACACCACCATGACGATAGTGAGGAGCTCTAATTGAACCTTGACGAGCATTACCAGTTCCTTTTTGCTTATATGGTTTTCTTCCACCACCAGCTACTTCAGCGCGAGTCTTTGCTTTTTGAGTTCCTTGTCTAATTGAATCCAATTGTAACTTAATCATCTTTTTAACTGAGATTGGGTTAGCTTCGATTCCAAAAATATTTTCTTTTAAATTTATATTTTTTACTTTTTCACCATTAAGGTTAATAATATCAATTTTTGCCATCTTTTAACACCTACTTACTTTCTTCTTCTGTAGGATTCTCAGTATTATCCTCAGCTACTTCAGTTTCAGTTATTTCTTCTGCAAGAGTTTCTTCCTCAGTAATAGTTTCTGCTTCTACTTCTTGGTTTGATGTAGTTTCAGTTTCTTCTACGACTTCCTCTATAACT
>CAZFQF010000147.1:0-1726 GCA_964520725.1 uncultured Muribaculaceae bacterium
GTGTTCCCACCTGATAAAGTAGTTCCAAGTAGACTAGTAATATTAATTTTAATTATTTGCCAGTCTTTTAAAGCTTCTGGAACCATTGCTTTTTTTATTCGATAACCTAATCCTTCAACAATTGCTGTTTTCCCAATACCTGGTTTACCAACTAATAAAGCTCCCTTATCAGGAGTAATTAAAGCTAAAATCATTTCATTTATTTCTTTTTCGCGACCAATAGCTGGATCTGTTATATATATTTTATCGGTTAAATTTTCCCCATAATTACGAATAATACTTATATTATCATCTTTATCTAGATTTAATATTTCTGTTTTTTCTAATCCATTATCATTTATATCAAGAAATTCAATATTTGATGATTCTAAATCTAGTATCTCAATATCTTTATTCAAATAAATCACCCACTTCCACATTATAGCATAAACACTTGTTTTTAAAAAGGTAGTAAATGCTTTTTATAACCTCCATCTACGCAATAACAATCAGAAGTTAAAATAAATGCTTTTTTATCAATTTTTTGAATCCAGTCTTTTAATCCATAGTATTGATCAAATGGAATGATAACTAATAAAATAGGCTCTTTTTTAGTTAATATTCCTCCTTTAGTATTAATCTCGGTAACTCCAACTTTTACTTTATTAATCAACAAACTACTAATCTCTTTATAATTTTCAGATTTAATAAAACACATTTTAGAATCTTTTATTCCTAATAAAACAATATCAATTATATAATTTCCAACTAATAAAATAAATACCGAATATATTGTCTGAGTTGGCCCAAAAACTAATAATCCACTACCAATTATAAAAATATTAGTCCAAGTCAAAGCTTGTCCCATGGAGATTTTTGCATATTTACTAATAATTAAAGAAATAATATCGCTTCCCCCAAATGTAAGTCCGACTCGGTAAGCACTTCCATAGCCAACCCCAACAACAATAGAGGTCATTAATACTAATAAAAAAGTACTATTGAAAGACAGACTTATACTGTTAGTTAAAGGTTCCGTAATAATTACCATCATATTAAAACAAAGGGAACCAAATAATGATTTAAAAGCTTTATCTTTTTCTAAAAATATTAAAGCAATAATAAATAAGATTACCATCGCAATGTTTAAAAAAATTGTTTTGTTTATTCCGGTTAAATTGTTAATAACTATTGCCAGACCAGAAATTCCACCAATAACAAAATTATTAGGTGATAACACAAGATTATAATTAAAAGCAATAACAAAAGAAAAAAATAAAAAAATAATCAATCTACTGTAAAGATTCTTGTTTTCTATTATTTTTAATATTATTTTTTTAGTTTTCATATTTGTCTCACCCTTTTTATAATTATACTATTTTTTTGAATCTAGGTAAATAAAAAACTCAAGGATTTTTCCTTAAGTTTTTATTCAATAATTTCAGCAACAGTTCCTGCACCAACAGTACGTCCACCCTCACGAATAGAGAATTTTGTACCATTTTCAAGAGCAACTGGACTAATTAATTCTACTGTCATATCAATGTTATCTCCTGGCATAACCATTTCAACTCCTTGAGGAAGTTCGATTACTCCAGTAACATCTGTAGTACGGAAATAGAATTGTGGTCTGTAGTTTGAGAAGAATGGAGTATGACGTCCGCCTTCTTCTTTGCTCAATACATAGACTTGACATTCAAACTTAGTATGTGGTGTAACAGTTCCAGGTTTAGCTAAAACTTGTCCA
>CAZFQF010000148.1:0-1720 GCA_964520725.1 uncultured Muribaculaceae bacterium
AACCACGGCATTTTACTATCAGTCCCAAAATAAGTACAATAGCGATTTTGCCAACTTGTTGCTCTTATTTTTCCTCTATATATTTTGTTGATAAGAGCAATATCGGAAGTATTAATTAAAGTTTTCCAATAAATAACTAAATTACCATTATCATAAACACCAATTTGGGGGTTAAGTTCAGATAAACTATATTTTTTAATTTTAGGGCGAAAATTTTGAGGACAATCAATGTAACTAATATCATCTTCTATCGTTGTTTGCCATAAATCAAAAGTGGGAATCCAACCTTCTTCTTCAGAACGGATTATTAAAGGAATTGCAATTATTTTAGTATCAACTTTATTAATTGTATTAGTTATAATAATATCACTTCCAAAACTTCATGAGACTATATTATAAAGCCTATTACAAAAAAAAGCTAATAATTTTTTAAAATAATGAAGATATTTTAAAAATCCTATTTAAAAAATATTTTACGCTTTTCATTTTGTTGAAATCAAAAAAGTCATAAATGTATGACTTTAAATATAAAAAGTTCCAACTTAAAATTTTCTTGAAATTCTTTCACAATCTTCTCTAATTGATGCACAAACTTGATAAAATTCTATTTCTTTTTGACGAGTATTAATTCCTATAACCTCAGCTGCTAATAATATGTTTGCAAAATTTTTTAATGGTTCACCACTAATCCAAATTTTTTTTGCCTTTTGGTATATTCCACAATAAATCATCCACATTCTAAAATCTACAACTTTATTTATAGTACAAGCTCTTTCTATTAATTGCAATAATTCCTCAACTGAAAATTCTTGTCCATTTATATTTATTTTTGGTAAATCCATTTTAAAACCTCCTAAATTATTTTTAAATACAATATTGAAACCCTTTTTTAATTGAAACTATATTATTAAAGTGACAGCTATTTTTTTACTAATTTTCTTTGTATCTAAAGCTTGGGCATCTTTCATTGTTTTGATTATCTCATTAATGCTTTCATGTTTGCTCTTCATAATTTTTTCACCTATTTACTATTATATCAAGAAACTCAATATTTTCATATCAAGTTTATATTCAATTTTCTAGATTAATGTAGTTTATATTCAATTTTCTATCAAGTTTATATTCAATTTGGCAGGGGGAGAGAGGATCGAAGTCCCAACAGCGGTTTTAGAGTTACGGATAATCTTTATGGCGAGCAACTGCATCATAATCAAAAATTTTCTATTTATAATATATTAACTTATCTTAAGATAAGTTAATAGGCATTAGACAAGTTTTGATGAAAAAACAAAATTTAATACAGATTTTTAAAGTTTATTAGATGAAACTATTAATCCTCTTTTATTTAAATTCATAAAATATAGCAGGTGATAAGATGAATGTATATAACAAAGCAATGAAAAAAATAGATGATGCTAAGAATTGTAAACCAAATTGCTGTTTTCAAACACGTGGTCTACTAGGGCCAACAGGACCAACAGGTGCAACAGGAGAACAGGGTTTAATAGGACCGACAGGCCCAACGGGAGAACAAGGTTTAATAGGACCGACAGGCCCAACAGGAGAACAAGGTTTAATAGGTCCAACAGGTACTATTTCTAGTGCCTTTGGTAGCTTAATGGCAATTCTTGAGGTGCCATTCGAAATCACTTTTACACCAACCTTAATTCCTTTGAGCGTTCAAAGTGTTTCTTATAGTAATATTGATTATTCGACCGCT
>CAZFQF010000149.1:0-1534 GCA_964520725.1 uncultured Muribaculaceae bacterium
GTTGTCTTTTTAAGTGATGGTATTCCAGGTGATTCTGGAAATTATGCTAATAATACAGGATATTATAAGACGGCAAGTTATTTAAAAAATAATGGGGTAAGTATTTATACAATTGCTGTCGATGGCGCTAATACTATTTTAAAAAATTTGGCATCTACTCCTCAAGAAAAATATTATTATGAATCATCTTCTAGTAATTTATCAGCAGTATTTGCGGATATAAGTATGAGTATTAATACCACTGGAGATCAAACAACAGAAAACGGAAGAATTAAGTTGCCTACTTTAAATACTAATAAAAAAATTAAGTTTACCATTATTAACGGAGGAGCTACTACAATTTTAGAATTTAATAATGTAGCTGATGCAAAAGCTAGTGGATATATTACATCCGATAATAAAATAGACATTACTAAATTTTCTGCTGGAGCTCAAATATTATTTAGTTATTATGTTATATAAAAACATAATAACTTTTTTTATAGATTTGTAAATACTAGTTGCATAAAATATAAATTTATTGTAGAATTAAATTATGTAAGATAGGAGAAAATATAATATGAAGAAAAAATTACAAAAGAATTTTAGACTTAATATGAAGATAATTGTATTTATGATTGGAATTATTGGATTATTTCTAATTAATATTAAAAGTGCATATGCACAGGATTTAACTGCAACTTGCTATTGTAAACAAAATGGTCTATTTTCTGGGTGGACAAATACTCGGGATTGTAGTAATTGTGATAACATAGAAACAACAAAACGTAAAGAATGTGAAAACAAAGGTGGCAAGTTCGAAATAATAAGATGGGATGCAGTAAGATTTGATAATAAAAAGACTGGATCGGGATTAACTGCTCAGAAAGCCTGTGGAGCTGTTCCAGGAACATCTAATGTCAGATTTGATTTAACTTTAAAAGCAAGGTGTACTGTTGAAGTAAACACACCAGCAAGTGATTCAAGTAATTCAAGTAATTCAAGTAATTCAAGTAATTCAAGTAATTCAGGAAACCAAGGAAATACTGGATCTAAAAAAACTTATACGGATAGATGGATTATTAATAATGATGGCGTCAGAAGTTGTGGAACTAATGTTAAAGTAGATTTAACAAGTTGTAATGGTACTAATTGTACTTTAGATAATGGTCAAAAAGTAGATCAAAAAAATTTATCGGCAAAAAAGCTTGATTGTTTTGCGGTTGATTATAATAAGAAACCAGAAGATATGGAAGGATATCGCTGGGCTAATAAAGATGATGCATCAGGTGTAGCATGTGGACAAACTGTAGTAGTAGCTGCATGTACAGATACAGAATGTTATTTCAGATATTATAATGGACTATATTATACCAATGGTTCAGGTGTTGGTGGAATGGGAATTATGTTAAGAAATAATTTAAGTATATCAGATACTATAAGTGCATGTGGTAAAATTTCTAATACCTCAAACCAATATAATACTGTCGAAATCGATAGTCCTACTTTGGAAAGAGAAAGTAAAAACGGATATAGATATGTTCAAAATTATAAA
>CAZFQF010000150.1:0-1524 GCA_964520725.1 uncultured Muribaculaceae bacterium
ACACTTAATACTTCCGTCGGATGTTTAATAAACTTCTTGCTCATTTTAGAAATATGCAAAAGGCCATCATTTTTAATACCAATATCCACAAACGCTCCAAAAGATGAAACATTTCTTACCGTACCTTTTAATTCCATTCCTTTTGATAAATCCTCTAATTTTAATATATCACTTCTTAAAATCGGAGGATCTACTTCTTCTCTTGGATCAAGTCCAGGATTTAATAATTCTTTAATAATATCTTTAATAGTATATTCACTTGCTGATAATTTGTTAATAAGTTCAGCAATATCAACATTATTTAATTTATCTTTAAATTCTTTCTCGTTAATTTTGTTAATGTCTAAATTTAAATATCTTAGAATATTATTTGTTAATTCATAACTTTCGGGATGAATTCCAGTATTATCTAAAGAATTAGTTCCATTATTAATTCTTAAAAAACCAATTGCTTGTTCATACACTTTATCACTTGCTAAAGCTTTAATTTCTTCCCTAGAAACAAAAGTATGTTTCTCTTTATGTTTCATAATTTTAGTGATTATTGGTTTAGTTAATCCAGAGACATATTTCAAAATAAAATCTGAGGCAGTATTGATATTAACACCGACATTATTAACAACTTTGCTGACAGTAAAATCTAATCCTTCAGTTAGTTTCTTAGAATTTACATCATGCTGATATTCTCCAACTCCAATTGATTTAGGATCAATCTTTACAAGTTCCGATAAAGGATCTGCTACTCTTCTTCCAATACTAACAGCGCTTCTTTCTTGAACTTCTAAATTTGGAAATTCTTTTTGAGCTTCTTTTGATGCTGAATAAACTGATGCTCCAGCTTCACTAATAATACAGTAATAAACACCACTTAGTTCTTTGAGGATTGCCGCAATAAATTCTTCACTTTCTCTAGAGGCTGTTCCATTTCCAATCGCGATTAAATTAATCTGATATTTAGCAATTAATTCTAATATTTTCTTTCGCGATCCTTCTTTATCATTCCGAGGTTCATGGGGATAAATAACATCTATGTGTAATAAATTCCCTTTTTCATCCAAACAAGCTAATTTACATCCCGTACGAAACGCGGGATCAAACCCTAAAATTCGATATCCTGTAAGCGGTCTAGACATAAGAAGATTTTCTAGGTTAATCTTGAAAACATCTATCGCTGAATTATCAGCTTTTTCAGTTAATTCATTTCTAATATCCCGCTCCACACTAGGATATATTAAACGTTTCAAAGCATCTTTAATTGCGTCTTCGACGTAACTAACGACAAAAGAATTAGGATTTTTAATAATTCGTGTTTTTAATTGTCCATAAATATATTCATCATCATAATCTAGTGTAATATTTAATACCTTTTCTTTTTCTCCTCGATTAATAGCAAGAACCCGGTAACTTTTAGCATATTTTATTTTTTCATTAAAATCATAATACATTTCATAAGTTTTACTTTCATCAGTGGATCCTTTTTTTAATTTAGAAGTAATTACTCCATTGTTATAAATATAATTTCTG